>CASERH010000029.1 GCA_949290295.1 uncultured Pseudomonadota bacterium
AGGCATTTTGACGAGGCTCGCAAAATTCATGTACGCCTTTGTACACTGGAATTTTTCTCGCTCTTAAAATCCCTTTATCTGCACCATTCTCCGAGCTTTTACTAGCTCTGTTTAGGTTTCGATTACTGCTTTTGATTATATATTTTTAAATAAGCCATTTCCAGAACCTCTCGCCACTTTTCCACATAAATCAAAAAATTATCTGTCCCTTAATACAATATTAGAAAATTGATGATTATATTAATGCTAAATGTTCAACAATTAAGGGAAGTTTTTGATGCACGGAGCTGAATTGTTAGATGTTCCTCAAATGGTGTGGGGAATGGACGTTAAGGTTGTGGCAGCCGCCATTGTTATCATCGCCTATGCAATTTTATTTACAGAAAAACTTAACCGCGCCGTCGTTGCTTTGCTCGGTGCCTCTGTTATGATTTTTGCGGGTATCCTAACCCAAGCTCAGGCTTTTATGGGGATAGATTTTAACACCCTGGCCTTGCTGATTGGGATGATGATGATTGTCGGTATTTGTGAAAAAACCGGAATCTTCCAATATGTGGCAATTTGGTCTGCAAAAAAAGTACATGCCAACCCCAGAGGAATCCTTTTGGTTTTGGCCGTCGTAACCGCATTTTTCTCCGCCTTTCTTGATAATGTTACAACAGTCTTGCTGATTGTGCCGGTTACATTCCAAATCACAAAAAAGCTCGGAGTGCCTACCTACCCTTATCTCTTGGTTGAAATATTTGCTTCTAACATTGGCGGAACCGCCACCCTCATCGGTGACCCGCCAAACATTCTCATCGGCTCTGCTCTCAACCTCTCTTTCATGGACTTTATGAAAGAGCTTACTCCGATTGTCATTCTCTGCATGCTTGTGCTTACCGTTATTTTTGACTTTTTCTTCGGCCGCAGATTGGTCTCCACTGCTCAACGCCGCAACAAAATCATGCTCTTGCAAGAAAGAGAAACAATTAAGGACCCAAGCTTGCTGATTAAATCTCTTTCGGTTCTTTTCCTGGTTATTATCGGCTTTATCAGTGCCGAACATTTCCATATTGCCAACGGCACGATTGCCATGGCCGGCGGAGCAACGCTTTTGTTGCTCTATACCTTGGGTGCCAAACATGATGAGCGCGACCACAAAGTTGAGCAGATTTTCGCCATTGTTGACTGGACAACCATATTCTTCTTTGCCGGTTTGTTTGTCATTGTCTATGGGCTTGAGGTCACCGGCGTTCTTGCTATGCTCGGGCATAAATTTATTGAGCTAACCGAGGGCTCCGTCAGCAAGGCCAGTTTGCTCATCATCTGGGTTTCAGCCATTGTTTCCGGTGCGATTGACAACATCCCCTTTGTGGCAACCATGATTCCGATGCTTAAATCCATGGAGGCTTCTCTGGGCGGACGTGAGGCCATGATGCCCGTGTGGTGGGCTCTCTCCCTCGGTGCTTGTTTTGGCGGCAACGCAACCCTTATCGGCGCTTCGGCCAATGTTATTGTTGCAGGAATGGCTGCAAGGCAAGGACAGCCAATCTCTTTCTTGGGATTTATGAAATGGTCGGTGCCCATAACTTTGCTCACCGTTGCCTTGGCGACCGCCTATATTTATATCCAATATTTTATCATATAGAAAAAGCCCCGAACAATCGGGGCTTTTTTTTGAAATACTTCTCGGCTATATTGAGGAATTGCTGCCGCCTACCCCACCAAAGGGATTGTATTGGCCGACGCCTCCGAAATACTTGCGGAAAAATCCGGGCTCTTGGCCGGGGGCTTCGGTTTCATCCTGACTAATTTTTACATTCTCTCCATCCTCTTTTCCCAAGCGACTCAGCGAGATAACCTCCCCTTCGTCGTTGAAACGGATGGTGAGCACGTCACGGTTGACCTCTTCGGGAGCAAAGAAAGCGACTCTTTTGATGTCTGAGGACATATAAATCCAGGTATTTTTATCAAAAGAAACCACTGTCGAGGGGGCGCCTAACACCTGCAATACCTTGCTTTGACTGTCTCCTTCCGAAATTTCTGCTATGCGCTCCTCGCTTGGCATATTGCCATTGTGCGAAACGAACCATTCATTGGTTTTGGCACTTGAACAAGCACCCAAAAAACAAGCCAGGCAACAGCTTATAACAATTTTGTTGGTTGACATCTGATATTCCTTGAAGTTATATCCTAAATTAAACGTTAGCTCTTTATATCATAAGGAAAATATTTATGCAAAATCTTTTTTCTTATCCCCTAACTCTTGAAGACTTGGGCTCGGGCACTAAGTCTTATCACTTGCAGGCTAATCATCTGCAACTTAAATTTATTGCCGAAGTTCTGAAAGTTGATCGAATTGAAAGTTTTGATGCTCAAATCATACTAACCTTCAGCCGCAAGAAACATAGAATTGATGTCAAAGGAATCGTTAATGCCGATGTTGAACAAACAAGTGTTATCTCTTTGGAAAAGTTTATAAAACACTATTCTCCGGAGTTTGAGCTTTTCTTTGATACGGAACTCACGGCGGCCCAACTGCGCGAAATGGAATTTGAGTTTGAAGACGAAGTGCCCGATATCTTGGAAAACGGACAACTCGACTTGGCCGCCATTGCCATGGAACAATTGGCCTTGGCTCTTGATGATTTTCCAAGAAAAGACGGCGAGGTTTTCTCCTTTGCCTCCGAGTTTGACGAAGATGAGGCTCCAAAAGAAAATCCCTTTGCCGTTCTGGCTAAGCTTAAGAAATAACAACATATTTAAAAAACTCTTGCAAATTCCTAAAATATTGAGTAAAAGATTTTCAGAATTTCGCAAAAATGACATTTTATTTAGTTGATTTTAAAAACTAGATGGTTTATGAATGTCGCTTGAATTATAAATAACTTAAATCAGAGTATAAGAAAATGGCTACACCTAAAAAGAAAACTTCTAAGTCTCGTCGCGATATGCGCCGCTCTCATGATGCATTGACTCCCAATGCTTATATGGAATGCCCGAATTGCGGTGAGCTCAAAAAGCCTCATAATGTTTGCCCGTCTTGCGGTCAGTATGACGGTCGTGAGGTTGTCACTAAAAAAGTTGCAGACGCTGAATAGTTTTTCTGCACCACGCTCCGAGGTCTAAAGCCCCGGAGCTTATTTATGTTCGAATGGAGCCGGTTTTGTCTATGAATAATCTGGTTATTTCTATCGATGCGATGGGGGGGGATAATTCCCCCCGAGTCGTGATTGAGGGGTTGGCTATTGCCGCTAAAAAGAATCCTGACACCCGCTTTCTCCTTTTTGGAGACGATGCCAAGATTGCCCCTATCTTGAACCAATTTCCCGACCTGAAAAAGGTTTGCGAAGTGCGCCACACCAACGAAATGGTGCACAATGAGGATAAGCCCTCTCAGGTTATCCGCAACCGCAACACCAGCATGTATATGGCTATTGATGCCGTGCGCAAAGGTGAGGCTCAGGCTATTGTTTCTGCCGGCAACACGGGCGCTTTGATGGCTATTTCAAAACTCGTTTTGAAGACTATTACCAAAATCCATCGTCCCGCCATTGTTAGCATTATGCCTCACAGAAACGGCAAATATGTGATGTTGGATTTGGGCGCCAACACCGAATGCAGCGCCATAAACTTGGCAGAATTTGCCCTCATGGGTGATATTTTGGCAAAACACGCCTTGGGTGTTGAGCGGCCAAAAGTTGCGCTTCTGAATATCGGCGCAGAGGAAATGAAGGGTAAAGAAGAAATCCGCCAGGCAGCCCATATGATCAAAAATTCTAAAATGAATCTTGATTTTCATGGTTATATCGAACCGCATGAAATTCCCAACGGCGTGGCGGATGTTATTGTCGCCGACGGGTTTACCGGTAATATTGCTCTTAAATCTATTGAAGGAACTGCTAAATTGGTTGTGAGAATGCTCAAAGATGCCATTAAGGGTTCTTTTTGGGCAAAACTCGGTATTCCGTTTATGCTCGGTGTGATGCTCAAGGTCAAAAAGACTATGGACCCTCGCCTTTATAACGGTGCCATGTTTGTCGGTCTTAACGGCTTGTCCGTTAAAAGCCATGGCGGCACAGATGCTCTAGGTTTTTCTGTTGCCGTTAGCAATGCCGCCAACCTGGTACGCCAAAACTTTGTCGCGACTATTCGCGAAGAAGTTGAAAAAGTTGATCTCGATGAATTATCTCAGGAAGCTATTTATGAAGTGTATTAGATCTAGAATTATCGGACATGGCCACTATGCGCCTAAAAAAGTTTTAACCAATGATGATATGGCCAAAATGGTCGAGACCAGTGATGAGTGGATTACTACCCGCACGGGTATTAAGGCTCGTTGCGTGGTGGAAGATGAGTTTACCTCTGACCTTTCAGCCAAAGCTGCCAAGATGGCTATTGAAAATGCAGGCCTTACACCTGAAGATATTGATGTTGTTGTTTTGGCAACCGTAACACCGGATAACACGACTCCGGCTACGGCTATTAAGGTAAGCACCATGCTCGATACCAAAACGGGAACCCCTGCTTTTGATATCTCTGCCGCCTGCTCCGGTTTTGTTTATGCTCTCACCATGGCCGATAATATGATCCGCTTGGGCCAAGTTAAGACCGCCCTTGTCATCGGTGCTGAGACACTTTCTAAAATTACTGACTGGACAGACCGCAACACTTGCGTTTTGTTTGGCGACGGTGCCGGTGCTCTTGTTTTGCAAGCCGTGGATGGCGTTGGAGATGCCTCTGATGAGGGAATCCTTTCTACCACCATTTATTCTGATGGTTCTCATTATGACACTTTGCGCACCACGGGTGGTGTTTCCACCACTCAAAATGCCGGGTTTGTCATGATGGACGGCAAAGAAGTCTTTAAGTATGCCATTAATGCTTTGGCTCAAGGTGCTGAAGAAGCTATGCATAAGGCCGGTATTACAACTCAAGATATCGACTGGTTGTTGCCCCACCAGGCAAACATCAGAATCATTGAAGGTGTCGGCAAAAAAATGGAATTGCCCGAAGAGAAAGTTATTGTTA
The DNA here is from genome assembly GCA_949290295.1 of uncultured Pseudomonadota bacterium. GTDB lineage: Bacteria > Pseudomonadota > Alphaproteobacteria > RF32 > CAG-239 > CAZU01. Next base: position 5,014 of record CASERH010000029.1, read on the forward strand.
ATATTGCCAAACATGGTAACACCTCCGCGGCATCTATTCCGCTTGCTTTGTCGGAAAAGATGACCGACGGCACAATCAAGAAAGGCGACATGGTGGTTTTGACCGCAATGGGCGCCGGATTTACCTGGGGCGGTGTGGTTGTTCGCATCTAAATGCCGTTTGATGGTAAAAAAGCTGTGGATTAGCTCTTGCAAGCTCCGTGTTTTTGGTATAACAATTTTACCCAGAAATTTAACTAAAACAAATATTAATGAGGATTGAAATGAAGACAATTACCCGTGCCGATGTTGCTGAAACCATCTATGAAGAAATCGGTTTATCAAGAAAAGACTCTAATGATATCTTGGATATGATGCTCGATGAGATTGTCAAAGAGCTCAGCAACGGGAATGACGTTAAGCTGTCTTCTTTTGGGACTTTTTCTTTGCGTGATAAAAAAGAGCGCTCCGGCCGCAACCCCAAGACTGGTGTGGCCGCCGTTATCAGCTCTCGTAGAGTTATCTCTTTCAAGCCTTCTCAAACAATGCGCAAAATCATTAACGCTTAAAGGACTATCTTATGGTCGTCAATAAAAGTAAGGCAGCATTCAGGACAATTGCTGAAGTCGCCGATGAGATTGGTGTCGCTACTCATGTCTTGCGGTTTTGGGAGACTAAGTTTTCTCAAATTAAGCCAATGAAACGCAGCGGCGGGCGCAGATATTATCGTCCGGATGATGTTGAGATTGTGAAGACAATCAAACATTATCTCTATGATGAGCGCTACACGATTGAAGGCGTGCAAAAACTTTTCAAAGAAAAAGGTGTAAAGAATTTGGTCGGAGAAGAAATTCAAAAAGACTTTTTTGAAGCTCCTGCCACTGAGATTGATGCCAACGCTCATGAGCTTCTGGCCTCGCTCCAGCAACAGCTGGCGGCGATGAAGGAGGAATTGGCCGAGGCTTTGAAAAAATCTCAAAATTAACAAAAACCCCGAAAGAAAAATCTTTCGGGGTTTTTGTGGGCATAAAAAAAATAAAAAAGCTGTTGCATAAAAAATTTATTGTGGTAAATAGTATTCTGCTTTTAGAGAAAAGAAAGCAACGGGACGTAGTTCAGTCTGGTAGAGCGCTTGCATGGGGTGCAAGAAGTCGGAGGTTCGAATCCTCTCGTCCCGACCAGATATAAAAAAACTGCCTTCAGGGCAGTTTTTTTGTATCTGTTTGGAGGGCGCAGGATTTGAACCTCCGAGAAGGAGGTTCGACTACAAGCGAAAGCGATACGGGGTATCGCGGTGAGCGTTAGCGAATGAGCGCCAGTGCAACTCAAGCGAAAGCGCAGAGTAATCCTCTTCAATCCGACCAGATACGAAAAGACTGCCTTCAGGGCAGTTTTTTTGTATCTGTTTGGAGGGCGTTGGTAGCCATAACCTCTTACCTTAGTAATCCAGAGGGTTGCCGCCCATATCTATTCTTAACTGGTAAGTATCATAAAGAATTGTTTCTTTGGTTAGGAGATTTTCCTCATTAAACTCAAAGACATCGCAGACTTCAAACGTGGTCGAGCGGCCGTCTTTGGTGGCCCAGTGATAAGTAAAATGCTTTATCATGGTCGGTTTGCCTTCCGTGCTCATCAGAGTGTTGTGCGGTACCTGATAAGATTTTTCTATATCTGATAGGGTACACATCTTTTCAAAAAAAATCCGTGGCTCTATCCAGCCCAGCAATGGTGAGTAGACCTTAGCTTCCGGTGTAAACAACTTGCAAAGGCCGTCTAAATCGCATTTAGCAAGAGCTTCCATGTATTGTCTTATCACTTCCTCGTATTTTTCTTTTTTATCCATTTCTTTTCTCCTTTTATTTTTTGATTATTTTCTCTTTCGGTTGAAAAAAATCAAGAGATAAAACTTTTCTTTCCCCCTTTTTATTGCGGCATCAATGCTTATATCTCTCCTGAAAATTAGAGGAGATTTGAATCATGTTCAGACATGCTCATAAAGATTGGAAAGAGTTTATCAATGCCATGTGGAATTTTTGGACCAGCCAAACCGGTGCTTTTATTTTGGCTGTTTCCGGTATTGCCGTTGGCTACTACATCTTCTACATCAGCCGACCTATTCTCAAATATGAAACTGAGATTATTCCTTTTATATCATCACAAAACCAAAATGAATATAAGGTCAATGTTAAAGGCCAGGAATATGATGACCTCTATATGACCAGAATCTATTTGCAGAATAAAGGAGCCGGAGCACTTTCAGGCAAAGATGTGTCTAAAATCGGACATGATCCTATTCGCGTCGTTATCCCCAAAGATGCCGGAGTGGTTCACTATAACCTAGACAATACTGCCACCACCAAGGCTATCACCGCCGGTTTGCAGGAAGTTGACGGTGATCTCGTTATTGATTTTGACTATCTTAACCCTGATTATCAGATTGCGGCCACCCTCTTACACCAAAACCCAAATGCCGAGTTTTCCGTGCACGGAAGCGCGCTCAATGTTAATGAAATTACCCGCGAATGGAGCGATAAGCAGTTGAAGTTTTGGGGTATCTTGGGGCTTGGCGTTCTGTACCTTATCCTTGTTTTGGTCTATATTTATAACCACTGGTATAAGCCTCGCAGATTGTGGAAGAGACTTTAATCTAATCTTCTCTTCTGATTATTTTATTGACTTGTTCTCAAATTAAACGCAAAATAAGCGCAGTTTTGGTACTTTTTTATGAGGAGAGATAAATGAAAAAATCTTTTGTGTCCGCTCTTTTGGCGGTTGCAATGCTTAGTGCTTGCGCGATTGACCCTTACACCGGTGAATCTAAGGTTTCTAAAACTGCATGGGGTACTGCCATCGGTACTGCCGCAGGGGCCGGAATCGGCGCTTTGGCCGGAGGAGAGAAAGGTGCCTTGATCGGGGCCGGTATCGGTGCCGCCGCAGGGGCCGGAACCGGTGCTTATATGGATATTCAGGCTCGCAAGCTCCGTGCCGAATTGGTTGGAACCGGCGTGCAGGTTAAGGAAGTTGACGGTCGCGTTTATCTCATTATGCCGGGTAACATTACCTTTGATACCAATGAAGCTATCATCAAATCTAACTTCCAGCCGGTACTTAACTCTATTGCTAAGGTGATTGTTGAATATGATCAAACCATGGTCCAGGTCTATGGTTACACCGACAACACCGGAAGTGCCGCTACAAACAACGCCCTCTCCTTGCGTAGAGCAAATGCCGTTTCCAATTATCTGCGTTTGCGTGGTGTTAACGGCAACCGCATTATTACAGACGGTCTTGGTTCTTCCAACCCGATTGCCTCTAACGCAACTGCAGTCGGACGCGAGCAAAACCGACGCGTTGAGATTGCTTTGATTAACCGTTCTTAGGTTTAATACATCTTGCTTTACAAAAGACCGCTTTGCAGCGGTCTTTTTTTGTCTTGATTTTTGTCAAAAATGTGGTACTTTTTAGTTATTGAGAAGTATCACTTAAAAATTATTTTATGGAACAATTTACTATTTCTACCGAAGAAGCTTTGATTTTGTTTGACGAGCCTAATGTATCTCATCAAATTTTGATGACGCTGGCCATCAGAAATGCGATTGAAATAGCTATAAGAAGAGAATCACTCTACGCTTTTCAAGCCCCCGGGCTCACCTTTGAGCAGCGAGATGAAATCCTCTCTGAGGTGAAGCAAATGCTTGATCATAGCCCGCAGCCAACAACGGCTTATGAAAACCTTAAAGCCGATATGGCGCAGATTCGCCAGTATGAAAAGCAATTCAGCACTGTCAGCTGGTTCAAAAGGTTTTCGTTGGCGATTAAAATAAAGGCCCTTAAGCAAAATGAGTATCCTCTGGGAGATGTTTTACGAGGTCTGTTCTGTGAGTTCAAAACCATCAATCGCATGACGGTTTTTGAACTCGTCGGTAATGACTTCATTATTGATGAGGATGAAGAAATTTAACAACAACGGTCTGCTTATTAAAGCAGGCCTTTGTTGTTTTTAAAGTCCTAAATCTACCTTTATCCCCGCTTCTCGCAAAAACTGCAAGATTTCTGCCAAATATAATTTCTCTCTATAGTGCAAACGGCCGTCGGCCAAGCAAACTTTCAAAACCTCTTGGCACAGATTTTCCACCGCGTCGGGGTTTTGGTAGTTGATATTGCTTAGTGCTGCATAAAAGTCTTTCTCATTTGGTTTTAGGTTTTCTATGTATGTTTCCAGATATTGACTACTCAAATTCTTGGTTTGCGGAATCTGCTCCAAAATGTAATCAAATATTATTTTTTGCTTTATCGGCGCGTAATTGTTTTCACTGTGCGCCATAAATGATAAAATGACCAAGTCGACGTCTATCGGCTCAAATATCTTTTTATCTATATTTATTGTGCTTTCTTTATCTGCTCTGTCTTCGGTCTTTGCAAAATCTTTTGCAAAATCTTCTACTCTCTTGTAGTATTTTTCATTGCTTAAATCTAAAATATCATGCACAAAGACAGAATCAAAAATATATGATTTTTGATTGCGATAAAAATATATATCCAAAAAGATATTGTTGTCTTTTTTCCAGACATTTTTGATGGCCACATTTTCCTCATAAAGCTTGTTGTTCTTTATAAGGTGGATAAGCATATTGTAAAATCTTATTGCTTGTGTAGCCATCTTTTCCCTCTAATTTAGCAGATTTCTTATCTTGCTCACATAATGCTTTATCGTCTCTACCCTAACGGCATATTCTGACAAATCTTTTTCAATAAACAGCTTCTGGTCCGGCCTAACCTTTATGGCTCCAAAAGATGAGAAAATAAAGTCCATCAGCTTTTCTGGCTGGGCAAAGCTATTCCCTCGCAGAGTTATCAGAATCCCTTTGGCACCGGCATCTATCTTCTCTATGCCCGCCTGCTCGCAGAGTTGTTTTATCTCTACGGTTTTGAGCAGATTATCGACCTCAGTCGGGATGGGGCCAAAGCGGTCTACCAGCTCCTCTCTCATATCGGCAATTTCATCTGCGGTTTTGAGCTCGCCGATACGTTTATACAATCCAAGTCTGACACCCAGATCCTTGACATAGGTCTCGGGAATCATAATCGGAATACCGGTGGTGATTTGCGGCGCCCAATCTTTTATCTCTTTGGCTCGCTCATCGGCCATTACGCCTGAGCGCAGGCGCAAAATCTCTTCTTCCAACATATGCTGGTAAAGTGATATACCAACCTCTTTGATATGGCCTGATTGCTCCTCGCCCAAGACATTGCCGGAACCTCTGATATCCATATCGTGGCTGGCCAAAGAAAAACCTGCTCCCAGTGTATCCAATGCCTGCAAAATATTTAGTCTTCTTTCGGCAACCTGGTTTAACTTCTTTTTGGGCGGCACCGTAAAATATGCATAGCCTCTCAACTTGCCTCTGCCGATACGCCCTTTCAGCTGGTATAATTGCGCCAGGCCAAACATATCTGAGCGGTAGACTATCATCGTATTTACGCTTGGCATGTCTATCCCCGATTCAATAATCGTGGTGGAAAGCAGTAAATCTGCCTTGCCGTCGGCAAAGTCATTCATAACTTCTTCCAATTGACGGGCTGGCATTTGCCCATGAGCCACCAATATCTTGATGTCCGGCACAAGCGCTCTCAGCTCTTGCTCTATGCCGAAAATATCAGAAACCCGCGGGCAAACAAAAAACACTTGGCCGCCTCTGAATTTTTCACGATATATGGCCTCTTTTATCATCACCTTATCAAACGGCATAACAAACGTGCGGGCCGCCAGTCTGTCCACCGGCGGAGTGGCAATAATCGAGAGCTGTTTGACACCTGTCAGCGACAGTTGCAAAGTTCTTGGAATCGGGGTCGCCGTCAAGGTTAATACATGGACATCTGATTTGAGCTGTTTTAGTTTTTCTTTATGCACGACGCCAAAATGCTGTTCCTCATCTATTATCAGCAAGCCCAGATTGCAAAACTTGATATCTTTGGCCAACAGTGCATGAGTGCCGATTACAATCTCTACACTCCCCTCCTCCAAGCCTTTTTGGGTCTCGGCGGCCTCCTTGGGCGTCACCAGACGTGAGAGCATTCGAACCCGAACGGGAAAACCTTCCAGACGTTTTTTGAAGTTTTGGTAGTGTTGGCGCGCCAAAAGCGTGGTCGGCACAATCAGGGCCACCTGGGCTCCGCTTGCGGCAACCGCAAAAGCCGCCCTCAAAGCAACCTCTGTTTTGCCAAAGCCGACATCGCCGCAGACCAGTCTGTCCATCGGCACGCCGGTATTTAAATCTGACATAACATCGGCAATGGCGTTTAGCTGGTCATCCGTCTCCGTATAGGGAAAACGAGCGCAGAAGTCATCAAACAGGCCTTGCGGCGGAGTGAAACAATCTGCCTTTTTGAGGTGTCTTTCTGCCGCTATTTTTATCAGCTTCTCGGCAATATCGCGGATTTTCTGTTTTACCTTGGCTTTTTTGGCCGCCCAGGCTGCTCCGCCCAAGACATCAAGCTGAATGTTCTCATCTTCTATGCCATATCGAGACAAAACATCTATATTTTCTACCGGCACAAAAAGCTTGGCATCATTGGCATAGACTATCTTGAGGCAATCATGCGGGGCACCGCCGGCAACAATATTCTCCAACCCCATAAACCGCCCGATACCATGCTCTATATGCACAACCAAATCCCCAACCACCAAGGAAGACACATCGGCAATAAAGTCTTTGGCTGTAACTTTCTTAGTATGGCGGCGGTTTTGGCGCTCGCCCAAAATATCTTGTTCAGATACCAACAGCAGGCCATCACCTTTGAAACCGTGCGGCAGAGGCATCAGGGCCAGAACCGTCTTGGAGGCAGCTTTTTTTAAGGCCTCTGCCCAGGTATCTGCCAGAGTTAAGTCTTTGGCTTCATACTCGCTCAAAAGCGATGTTATGCGCTCTCTTGAACCTTCCGTATAGCAGGCGATAATCCTTTTTAATTTCCCATTTTCTGCCAGATAATCCTTTAGCTCGGTATAAACCTGCCCGGCGGCAACATTTTTGGCGCTTGAGAAATTGCGCCCGGGAATAACCTCGCAATTTATTATTCCCTCAGCGCTTGGGATACTCATGGCGCTTAGCTCGGTCGGCGCTCTTCTCTCTAAAAGTTTTCTAAGCTCCGGCATGGTGTAATACAAAAGCTCCGGCTTTATCGGCCGATATGTGTCTATCTCCGCCGCAGATTTTACGCCCAAGGCCTCTAATCTGGCCTGATAGTAATCAGCAATGCTCTCGGTTTTGGCCTGCCCGGCCTCATCTACATTTTTGCCCAAAACAATCTTGGCTGCGGGCAAATAGTCCAGCAACCCCGGCAAAGCATCCTCATAGAAAAATGGCAGCCAATTCTCCATACCGATATATTTTTTGCCGGCCGAAATCGCCTCGTAAATCTCATCATCATTAAATGCCGCGCCAAAAGCCTCTCGATATTTGCCGCGGAAGCTTTTTATCGTATTGGCATCTAAGACGACCTCGTTCATCACCCTAAAAGTATAGCTCTTGAGCTCGCCGGTGGTACGCTGGCTCATGGCATCAAAAACGCGGATACGTTCAATCTCGTCATCAAACAAATCTATGCGCAAGGGTTCCTCGGTGCCAACCGGGAAAATATCTATGATATCGCCCCTGATGGCGTATTCGCCGGGCTCAAAAACCTGCTCAACCCGGTTGTAGCCGTTCACTGATAAGTAATGGATAAAATCATCAAAAATCAGCTTATTACCTGTTGCAAGTTCACGCGATGAGTTAAGAAAAATTTTCTTGGGCGGAAGCTTTTGCAGAACCGCGCCGATACTTGCAATCACCACTCTTGGCATCTTGGGGTTTGGCTCTTGTGCCAGTTCAGATAAAACCTCTATCCGCTGGGCGACAATATTCACATTGGGTGAGACTCTGTCATAGGGAACAGTATCCCACGCAGGAAAGCGCAGAACCTTTATTTTGGGATTGATGTATTCCAGCAAGTCCGCCGTGCGGGCAAGCTCCACGCCATCGCTCACAATGTAGAGAATATCTGCTGAATTTTGGGCAAAGTAATCCACCAAAAAGGCATCATAGCCCTCGGCAACGGAAGACAGCATACAGCCGCCTAATTTGTTTAAATCGTATTTCATTTTCCGCTTTTATTTTGTTTCTTTGTCTTGAATATATACAATATACCAATAAGTGCAACACTTATTTCCAGGCAACGGCCTGGAGCGATAACTCCGCTGTTATCCGCTCAACTCACAGAGTTCGTTTCGCTGGCGTTCTCGCCATGTCTAAACAATCTTTGCCCTTCCGAATAATTTAATTGCATTTTAATTTTTCTGCTCTAATATCATTTCCGCAAGGGCGAGTTGCCCCTGCGGAGTGTAACGGCTCCTTAACACAAAAGATACTCCTCTTTCGGGGAGCTGCCGATATAAGCATGCTTGCATGACGAATAAGGCAGACTGTTGTGTTACAGTCGTTAACTCCCCGCCTTAAATTCATTTAGGGCGGTTTCTTTTTTTCAAGAAATTTAGGAGTTGAAACGATGAATAATTTTTCTTCCATATTGCGAAATCAAATCGCCTCTCAGCTTAGGCAATTGAGGGTTGATAAAAATTTATCTATCAGCAATATTGCATTGATGCCATCGAGCGTGGAGAAGCTCTCTCTTTTAAGAAATATCTCTGCCTCATCAGATACTATCGTAAAAAAATTCATATCCAACTAGTGGATTAAAACTAAAGCCTCGTTTCAACGGGGCTTTTTTTCACTTATTTGAGTTGCAAATTGGATTTATTTTTAGCATAATGACTTTTAGTTTGTTTTTTTAGGATATTTTACTCATGCGGCCGGAAATTTTATATCCTTTGTTTGCTGACATCGCCTCTATTAAAGGGGTGGGCGAACGTGCCAAAAAGCTCCTTTGCAACCTTATCGGCGGTGATAAAATCGTTAATATGCTTTGGCATTTGCCCTCAAACATCATTGACCGCACATATTCCCCAAGGCTCGCAAATGCCATTCCGGGGCGAATTTGCACCATCACTGCCAAAGTGGTGGAACATATTGCTCCCAAAACTTCTAAGCAGCCCTACCGCGTGGTGGTGGAAGATGATACCGAGCAGCTTAGCCTCATCTTCTTTAAGGTTTATCCGGAATCTATCAAAAAAGCTTTGCCGATTGGGGCAATGAGGGTTATCAGCGGCAAGTTGGAGAGTTTTAACGGCCAGTTGCAAATGCCGCATCCTGACTATATTGCCAAGCCGGAAGAGCTCAAAAACATCCTTGGAATGGAGACTGTTTATCCCCTCACCGCCGGGCTCAGCAACAAAATGCTCGGCCGCTATATGGCTCAAGCCTTGGCAAAAGTGCCAGACCTGCCCGAGTGGCAAGATGAAAAATTTTTAGCGCAACAAAAGTGGAATGACTTCAAAACCGCTCTGTTTAATGTTCACCACCCCAAACATCAGGCAGATTTGGAGCCTTTTGCCAAAGACCGTTGCCGCTTGGCTTATGATGAACTTTTGGCTAACCAGCTCACTCTGGCCATTGTCCGCCAGAGGGTGAAAAAACAAGCCGGACGCGTGCTCAAAGGCAATGGATTATTACGCAAAAAAATCTTAGAAAAACTTCCGTTCCGCCTCACTTCTGCTCAAGAACGCGTGCTCTGTGAAATTTATGCCGACCAGGCAGCCCCTTTTAGAATGTTGCGCCTGGTGCAAGGCGATGTCGGCAGCGGTAAAACCATTGTCGCTTTTCTTGCCATGCTCAATGCCGTAGAATGCGGGGCGCAGGCCGCCATTATGGCGCCGACCGAGATTTTGGCCAAACAACATTTTGAAACCATTGCTCCCCTATGTGAGGAAATCGGCCTCAAGGCAGATCTCTTGACCGGCAAGACCAAAGGAAAACAAAGAAAACAACTCTTGCTTGATTTGAGCGAGGGCAAAATCAATATCCTTATCGGCACGCATGCCCTGTTCCAAGAAGAAGTCACTTTCAAAGACCTGGCCTTTGTGGTGGTGGATGAGCAACACCGTTTTGGCGTGCACCAGCGCTTGTTGCTCTCAGAAAAAGGCTCTAAAGCCGATGTTTTGGTTATGACCGCAACCCCTATTCCGAGAACGTTGGTTTTGACTGCTTATGGCGATATGGAATACTCAAAAATAGACCAAGTGCCGGAAGGGCGCAAACCTGTTGACACCAGAGTCTTGCCGCTTGACAAGCTGCCCGATGTGGTGGCGGCAGTGAAGCGCAAACTCGCTACCAAAGCCAGAGCCTATTGGGTTTGCCCGTTAGTAGAAGAATCGGAAAAATCTGATTTGGCGGCGGCAGAAGAACGTTTTGCCGCTCTCCAAAAAATATTTGGTGCCGATGTTGGCCTTGTGCATGGCAAAATGAAAGAGAAAGAAAAAGATGCCGTTATGGAGCGTTTCAAAAAAGGCGAAATTAAACTCTTGGTGGCAACTACCGTGATAGAAGTCGGTGTCAACGTGCCGGAGGCAACATTGATGATTATTGAGCATGCCGAGCGTTTTGGTCTGGCACAGCTCCACCAACTCAGGGGGCGTATCAAACGCGGGTTTGAGGCCTCAACCTGTCTGCTTCTGTACAACCCACCGCTGTCTGAAACCGCCAAAGAGCGGCTCAACATCATGCGAGAGAGCGAAGATGGCTTTATGATTGCCGAAAAAGATTTGGATTTGCGCGGCGGCGGCGAAATCTTGGGCACACGCCAGAGCGGTTTTACCGAATTTAAGGTGGCAGACATGAGCGTGCATAAAAATCTTTTGCACATTGCCAACCAAGATGCCAAGCTCATCTTGGAAAAAGACCCCAACCTTGAAACGCCCCGCGGGCAGGCTCTGCGCACCCTGCTCTATTTGTTTGAGAAAGACGACAGCGTCCGAAATTATAAGGGCTAAGAAACGTTCCCTTTAGCTATAAGGTATAAAAACCGCCCCCGCTTTTGTGAAAAAAGCGGGGGTTTGATATTAGCGGCTTTTAACTCTACCAGGCTCTATCCGGCCAACTACCGTCATTGGTGACTTGAGTTTTGTAAAATATACCTGAGTATGATGTCAGCCCGCTTGGTTTAACCGGTGTCTGCCCCGTAAGGCCTGTGCAACCCAAGAACATGTAGCGCCCATCAGTGAGGCTGTCGGGCAGTGGCGGAATAGTACCGGTGAGACCTGTGCAGCCATTGAACATACTGTAGCCATCGGTGAGGTTGTCTGGCAATGCCGGGATAGTGCTGAGGCCGCTGCAACTCTGGAACATATAGCTACCATCGGTGAGGCTATCGGGCAATTCAGGAATGCTGTCGGTGGTGAGGCCGCTGCAGCCAGAGAACATACCTAAACCATCGGTGAGACTGTTGCCAAAGCTGGTAATGCCGGTGAGGCCTGTGCAGCCAGAGAACATGTAGGTACCATCGGTGAGGCTATCGGGCAATGCCGGAATGGTGCCGGTGAGGCCTGTGCAGCGAGAGAACATACCGCTGCCATCGGTGAGGCTGTTGCCAAAGCTGGTAATGCCGGTGCAACCCAAGAACATGTTGCCTCCCTCGGTGAGACTATCGGGCAATGCCGGAATAGTGCCTGTGAGGCCGCTGCAGTTATAGAACATATGGATTCCATCGATGAGGCTATCGGGCAACTCTGGAATACTACCGGTGAGGCCTGTGCAGCCATGGAACATATAGCTGCCATCGGTGAGGCTGTTGCCAAAGCTGGTAATATCGGTGAGGCCTGTGCAGCCAGAGAACATGTAGCGCCCATCAGTGAGGCTGTCGGGCAATGCCGGAATAGTGCCGGTGAGGCCACTGCAGTCATGGAACATATAGCTACCATCAGTTAGACTGTCGGGCAATGCCGGAATAGTGCCGGTGAGGCCACTGCAGTCATGGAACATATAGCTACCATCAGTTAGACTGTCGGGTAATGCCGGAATAGTGCCGGTGAGGCCACTACAGCCTGAGAACATTGAGCTACCATCGGTGAGGCTGTCGGGCAATGCCGGAATAGTACCGGTGAGGCCGCCACAGCCTGAGAACATTGAGCTACCATCGATGAGGCTATCGGGCAACTCTGGAATACTACCGGTGAGGCCGCTACAGCTGTTGAACATGTTTTCACCATCGGTGATACCTTTAGGTAACTCTGGAATACTACCGGTGAGGCCTGTGCAGCCAGAGAACATACCGCTGCCATCGGTGAGGCTATCGGGCAATGCCGGAATAGTGCCTGTGAGGCCGCTGCAGTTATAGAACATATAGATTCCATCAGTGAGGCTATCGGGTAATGTCGGAATACTGCCAGTGAGGCCGCTGCAGCCAGAGAACATGCTATACCCACTTGTGAGACTGTCGGGCAATGCCGGAATGCTACCGGTGAGGCCGCTGCAGCCAGAGAACATGAATTGACTCGTTGTCAGGTTGTCTGGCAATGCCGGAATGCTACCGGTGAGGCCGCTGCAGCCAGAGAACATGAATTGACCCCCTGTCAGGTTGTCGGGTAACGGCGGAATGGTGCCTGTTAAAGTTGGGCAGGCGTATAGGAGGCCTATGCCGGTCGCTTTAGGCAAGTTAAGCGAGTATAATTTTATCGGCTTAGCAGTTAAGCCTGAAGAAACTGAAAAACTCGTTACACCACCGAAAATATCAATATCATATTTACCTGCTTTTGTGTAGGTATGAGTATCATTAGTGTCTATGGTGCCATCACCCCAATCAATTTGGTAGTCGCTGCCTGAAATGCTGAAGCGGATTTTTCCGTTAGCCGGCGAATCGACTTGAAAAGCCAAACCTTTAAACTCTTTTGCTTTATACCTTAGAGTTTCATCTCCGCATCCGGGAGTGCAACTCTCACAAGAGGCATTAGCCGGACAAGATGTTAAAGTATAACCAGAGCAATCATTAGGTACGCAGGTTTTGCCAAGTTCGCACTTGCTGGGACATTCATCGTAATATTTGTCACAGCCAAGCTCCGTCTCATTATCTACCAATCCTTCGCAGGGATCTTGTGTACCAACCTCGCACTTGCTTGGACAGTTGTCGTAATACTTGTCGCAGCCAAGCTCCGTCTCATTATCTACCAGCCCTTCACATGGGTCTGCTTGGCAAGAATAAGTTTTCTTGCCGTCTGATTTATTGGTGCAAGACTGCGTCAAATCTATCGTTTCTCCCGCCGAACAACCACTACCGGAGGAATTGCTCCTATATTTTTGGGGATTACAAATACATTCAGCGTATTTTCCGCCGCAACTATTGCCGGAGAGGACATATTCTCCGGTACAATTGCTGCTGTCATAAATATAGGAGTTTGAACAAGCCTTGCACTTGTAACATTTGAGGTCGGGAAGCGAAACAGATTTGCACTCGGCATTAGTTGGC
>CASERH010000030.1 GCA_949290295.1 uncultured Pseudomonadota bacterium
CATGCAACTCGTTGGCGCAAGAAGTTTGACCATTTTTGGGATAATCATTGGGGCAAAATCGGCGGGGCGATCATCGGCTTTATCTGCCAGAGCCGGATTATCCTTTTTTGCGGCGTGATTATTGGGTTCTTTGTTGACTATTATCGGATGGAAAATGCCACTCTTATTCCGATTGATTCCATCAGGCATTTTTGGAAAGGTATTAATCCCTTAAAGCTTTGGCGACACTCCAAAGAAGCTCGTCATGTTTCTTTTATTCAATCTATGGCCGGTTTGGCCGCAAAAGTGGCTAAAGCCGACGGCCAAGTGAGCGAAAACGAAATCAGGGTATTTAAAAAACTTTTTGTGGTCAAAGAAGAAGAAACCTCTAAAGTGGCCAAGATTTTTAACGAGGCCAAAAAATCTGCCAAGGGTTATGAGGCTTATGCGCACCAGCTCAAGGAAATTTGTGCTGATAATTTGGAGTTGCAGGAAAATATCATTGATAATCTTTTCAAGATAGCGGCAGCTGACGGCGAGGTTACCTCTCAGGCTTTTGAATTATTAGCAAAAATTGCCGAGGCTATCGGCTTGCCGGAGGGCAATTATGAGGTTTTGAAAGGTTTGTATACGCCCAAAATTAATAATCCGGTTATTCAGGATTATTATGACGAATTGGGCGTGCTTTATAATGCTTCTGATGCCGAGATTAAGGCCAAGTGGAAAAAATTGATTATTCAATATCACCCCGACCGCCAGCAGGCTAGAGGAGCCAGCAAAGAGGAGATTGCGGCCGCTACCGCCAAAATGGCTAAAATTAATTTGGCGTACCAGGAAATTGTTAAGATGCGGAGCGGAAAATGAGTGAGCCGAAACTGAAATTTTTTGATGAGCGAAAAACGCCGATAGATATGCTGGTTTTGCATTGCTCAGCTTTGAGCGGGGCGGAAATGTTTGAGGTTTTTAATGCGCAGAAGGTTAGTGCTCACTACATTATTGATGAAAACGGTCAAGTCCTGAGCGGTGTAGATGAAGCAAAGTGCGCTTGGCATGCCGGAAAAAGTTTTTGGCGCGGCCGTGAAGGCCTCAATTCTTGCTCGGTGGGGATTGAGATATCCTCGCCAAGTTTGGGGCAGGAGCCTTATTCTGAAAAACAAATAAGCGCGCTTATTCCGCTTTGTCAGAAGATTATTGCTAAATATAAAATACCGGCGTTTAACGTCGTGGGGCACTCGGATATTGCGCCGTTGCGCAAGGCAGATCCGGGGTGCGCTTTCCCGTGGGAGAGGTTGGCGCAAGAGGGAATCGGCTGGTGGCCAAAGGGCAAAGAGGCAACATCATCTGCGGCCGCTGATGTCAAAGGACTTCTCTCCTCTATTGGCTATGATACAAGAGATGATGAGGTCTTAAAGGCCTCGGCTTATGCGTTTTGCCGCCGTTTTTTGCCTCAATATGTTGAGAAAGTTGATGATGTTTCTTATCTGATAGAGCACGTGTTGCCTGATAATTTTGATTTTATGCGGGAAGATCTCTTTGTTAGGCAACTCCTCCGGCCAGGCAAGCGCCTGGAGGCATAACTTAGCTGTAAGCCGCAAGGCTGAAAAGCCACCCCTCAAGGTGGCTTTTTACGGCTTGCTGGCGCAAGTGCCTTAGCCAAACAAATACTGCCCTATTCAAACAAATTAATTGCAAATTAATCTTTATGCGTTAGTATCATCTCCGCAGGGGTGAGTTGCCCCTGTGGAGCTTAAGAACTCCTTGCTAGGAAAAGAACAACTCCTTTTATGGGGAGCCGGGGGAATAAGGCTATGCTCGAAGAACCCGGGCTGTTCTAGCACAGTTCTTAACTCCCCGCCTTAAATTCATTTAAGGCGGTTTCTTTTAATAAGAAAATTAGGAGTTAAAACAATGAATCACAAAACCATCCAAGAAACCTGGCGGCAAGAAATCGGTCCGCAATTAAGGCAAATCAGGCTAAACAAAAGGCAAACAATCAGCCATGTGGCAGGGCAATTAGGTTTTCCTGTCGATTGGATAGATATAATTGAGTGTGGCGGCAAGCTCTCGCTGCGTAAATATTGGCGTCTTATTCAGTATTATGGCAAAAAAGTCCATATCCAACTCGTCGACTAAAAACGAAAGCCTCGTTTCAGCGAGGCTTTTGTTCTAAAGAATACTTAGGGCATCAAGCACGCCTTGCAGAATGTAGGCTGCAGAGGAGCTATCCAAAATCTGTTTACGCTTGCCGCGCGACATATCCACCTGTTTTATAAGGAAACTTTCCATAGCTCTGGATGATAAACGTTCGTCCCAAAAAGTGTAGGGCAAAGGTAGTTCTTGATAAACCTTCTCGGCAAATTTGCGTACCATGGCGGCTGTTTCACCTTCCTCGCCATTCATTTGCAAGGGCAGGCCATAGACAATGCCACCTGCTTCTTTCTCCTCAGCCAGCTGCTTGATAAGCTTTATATCTTCCTTAAGACTGCGGCGAAAAATAGTTTTTTGCGCGGTGGCAACCATCCACATCAAATCCGAAGAGGCAACGCCAATGCGCTTCTCTCCATAATCAAAGCCCAAAATGGCCGTGTGCGGTTTGACCGTATTTTTAAATTCTCTTAAATCCATGAGCTCAGATTAGCTGTTTTTGTTATCCTGTCAAGAGATATGCTGTTGACATTAGCAAATTGCAAGAGTATGACATTGCTTGCTTTGTTTTAAGTTTAATTCTCTAAGTTTATGTCTATGTTGGAAGTTTTTTCTGATTTCCGTTTTTGGATCGGCGTTGCTTTAGGTATTGTCGTTGTTGCCTCTCTTACCGTTTGGGTTCAACATGAAAAAATCCGAGAGAAGGTTTTGATTCGTGCCCGGGCTTTGTTTGAGCAAAAAGAACTCTTGGAGGTGGTCGATGAAGAACTTGAAGATATGCCCATCCCTATGATGCGAGACTTGTGCGCTTTACCGGATGAAAAA
Source organism: uncultured Pseudomonadota bacterium (assembly GCA_949290295.1). GTDB lineage: Bacteria > Pseudomonadota > Alphaproteobacteria > RF32 > CAG-239 > CAZU01. Next base: position 2,950 of record CASERH010000030.1, read on the forward strand.
TTTCGGGCACAAGTGATGATCTGGCTGAAAAAATAGTAGGCTTTGCTATTGCCGTATAGTCCTTTGGTACTATACGGTTTTTTGTTTCTGCTAATTGAATCTTAATCTTTTTTGTTTATACTCCCCACTAGTTTTTGAGAATCCCTTTTTTGTGAGAGAAAACATGAAGTTGAAATATATCCTGCTTGTTTTGTGCGGACTGTTTTGCGCGAATCCGGCCAGAGCTGAATTGCAAATTGATGTGACCGGCGCCATGCGTGATCCCATGCCGATTGCTTTTCCCGAGATGATCCATGACGGTTTCTTTGTCGGCCGCTATGCCAGCCAAATTCGTGATGTGGTAATTGCAGATCTTGAGCGCTCCGGTTTATTTAAAATTATTGATGATCGTAGCTATATCCAAGAATTTAAGTCTATGGATCAGGAGCCGACGTTTGTTGATTGGAAAGCCATCAATGCCCAAGCTTTGGTTCAAAGTGCCGTTCAAGAAATTGATGCTAACAACTTGAGAGTGGAATTTCGCCTCTGGGATGTTTATGCCGAAAACCAGATGAAAGGCCAATCTTTTACCACCACCAAGGACAACTGGCGGCGTGTGGCTCACGTGATGGCAGATGCTATCTATGAACGCTTGACCGGTGAAAAAGGATATTTTGATACCAGAATCGTCTACGTTTCCGAAACCGGGCCTGCCACCAGGAGAATCAAGCGTTTGGCTATTATGGACCAAGACGGAGAGAACCACAAGTTCTTGACCTCAGGTGCCTCTTTGGCTTTAACACCGCGGTTTTCTCCCAATTTGCAGAAAATTACCTATATGTCTTATAGCGGGGATACGCCGCGAGTTTATATCTTGGATATTGAGACCGGCAAGCAAATGCTGCTCGGAAATTTCCCAGGCATGACTTTTGCGCCGCGTTTCTCTCCTGATAGCTCTAAGGTGCTTTTGAGCTATGCCAGCAACGGCAAAACCAATATCTATGAGATGGATTTGAAAACCCGTACCAGCAAGCGCCTGACTTGGGGAAATGCTATTGATACTTCTCCAAGCTATTCTCCGGACGGCAGCAAAATCGTTTTCAACTCTGACAGAGGTGGAAACCAACAACTTTATGTGATGAATGCCGATGGTTCTGATGTGCACCGTATCAGTTTTGGCTCTGGGCGTTATGCTACGCCGGTTTGGTCACCGCGCGGCGACTATATTGCCTTTACTAAAATGGCCGGGGGACAATTCTACATCGGTGTGATGTATCCTGACGGCAGCGGCGAGCGTTTGTTGGCCAGTGGTTATTTGGTTGAAGGACCAACTTGGTCTCCCAACGGACGTGTGTTGATGTATTTCCGTCAGGAAAAAGGCGGAAGACGTTCCTCTGCTCCGGTTAAACTCTACTCTATTGACTTGACCGGCTATAATGAGCGGCAAATTATTACACCGGCAGACGGATCTGATCCGGCTTGGAGCCCATTGCTTCCATAAAATAAAAAATCGGAGAAATCTTTTGGTTTCTCCGATTTTTTATTAACCAATTTTCTCAATTATCTCAGGTGATGATTCAGGTTTCTTTGAGTCTATTTTTATTAGCCTTTGCAAACTTTTCGCGGCTTTGGCAAAGTCATCTTCCGTTTGGGCGTGAATAATGGCCAAAGGTGTTTTCTCATCTACCTCGTCTCCCAGCTGGCAAAAATTGCTGTAACCAGTGGCATAATCTAATTTTTGCTCTGGTGTGATGCGGCCGCCTTTGAGCTCAATAATACTCAACCCGATACCCCTGGTGTCTTGAGCGCTGACATAGCCTTTTTCTTTGGCAAAAACCGGGCGGATGATGGCTGCTTGCGGCAAATACTTTTGCTGATGTTCGCAAAAGTCTTTGGGGCCGCCAAGAGCAGAAACCATTTGGGCAAATTTCTCAAGAGCTTCTCCACTATCCAAAGCCTTCTGCAATTTCTCTTTAGCTGATTTAATATCCTTAGAGATTTGGGACAGTACCAATAGCTCTGCACAGAGCTCCATGGTTATTTTATGCAAGCGCGAATCTACATTTTCTCCTTTGAGATAATCTACGGCTTCTTGCATCTCTACGGCATTACCCGCCGTGCGGCCTAAAACCTGGTTCATGTCTGTCAACACCGCTTTGGTTTTGGTGCCGGCTTCATTGGCAACATTAACAATGGATCTGGCTAATTCTCTTCCTCTTTCCAAACTTTCCATAAAGGCGCCGTTGCCGCATTTTAGGTCCATCACCAAACAATCTAGTCCTGCGGCCAGTTTTTTGGAGAGAATTGAGGCTGTAATCAGCTCTATTGATTCAACCGTGGCACAGACATCTCTTAGGGCATAAATCTTTTTGTCTGCCGGTGCTAAGCTCCCGGTTTGACCGATGATGGCACACCCCACTTCTTGAACGGTTTTCTTAAACAGCGCATTGCTTGGAACGGTTTGGTAGCCGGGAATTGAATCAAACTTATCTAAAGTTCCGCCGGTGTGGCCCAGGCCGCGGCCGGAAATCATAGGAACATAGGCTCCGCAAGCTGCCAACATGGGGGCAAGCATTAAGCTCACCTTATCGCCGACACCGCCTGAGGAATGCTTGTCTACAACCGGGCCGTCTAATCCTTGCCAGTTCAAAACATCTCCAGAGTCACGCATGGCTTGGGTGAGACTGGTAGTTTCTTCTACATTCATTCCGTTTAGGAAAATTGCCATGGTTAAAGCTGCCGTTTGGGCATCGACAACGCTTCCCTCGGTGACACCTTTGATGAAAAAATCTATTTCCTCTTTGCTGAGAGCTTGGTGATTGCGTTTTTTGCGGATAATCTCTTGTGGCAGCATATCTTTAGTATCCTTGTTCTATGGTTTTTAGCAAATCTGCCAGGACAGAACTGGCGCCGATGCGGAATTTGGCGGGAGTGGCCCAGCCGGAGCCCATAATGGCATTGGCCAGAGTGAGATATTTCTTGGCATCTTCGGTTGTCTTTATGCCGCCGCTGGCTTTGAAACCAACATTTGCTTCCGATGATTTGATGACCTCTAAAATGGCATTGGCGGCCTCAGGAGTGGCGGAAATTTTGGTTTTGCCGGTTGAGGTCTTGATGAAGTCTGCTCCCGCCTCAATACACATTTGAGATGCTTTTTTTATCAGAGAAGTAGATTTCAATTCCCCACTTTCAATGATAATTTTTAGTGTCTTATCTCCGCAGCATTCTCTGCAGCTCTTAAGGTATTGGCGGCAGAATTCTTCATCTCCTTCCAACAAAGATTTATAGGGCAAAACCGCATCTATTTCGTCAGCACCCACCTTAATTGCTTTTTTTATTTCTTTTTCGGTATTTTTTATGTCGGCCTTGCCTTCGGGGAAATTTACCACGGTGGCAATCTTTACACCGGCGGGAATCTCACCCAAGGCAATTGGAATGAATTCCGGGTAAATACACACGGCCGCCGTGTTGCCATAAGCCGTGGAGGCTTTTTTGCATAAGGCAGTGATGGTATCTGTCGAATCGTCGTGGTTGAGTGATGTTAAATCCAGTGATTTGATGAGGATTTTTGCTGCACTGACATTATCCATTAGAGTTCTCCGATAAAGTGTTTTACCAAAAATGTGAGATCTGCCGAGGCTTTGTCTGCCGTGCTTAGGGTTTCCTCGTGGCTGGGGTTGCCTCCTTCAATGCCGGTGCAGTAATTGGTCAGCGCTGAAATGCCCAGAACTTTTATGCCGCAATAGGCCGCCGTCATGGTCTCAGGTACGGTAGACATACCATTGGCATCTGCTCCTAAAATTTGGCACATTCTTACTTCTGCCGGGGTTTCAAAAGCCGGACCCGAGAGCATGCAGTAAACACCCTCATGCAATGTAATATGATGTTTGGCGGCTAATTCTTTTAGCTTGGCTCTGTAAAGCGGTGTATAAATCTCGCTCATTCCCGGGAATCTTGGGCCAAAATGTTCGTCATTGGGGCCGATTAGGGGATTAAAACCACTCAAGTTTAAGTGATCTTTTATCAGCATTAATGAGCCGGGGGCCATGTCCTTGTGCAGGGAGCCTGCCGCATTGGTCACAATCAGACTCTCTATGCCCAAAAGTTTAAACATCTTGATAATATCGGCAATTTGGGATGCCTGATATCCTTCATAGAGGTGAATTCTGCCTTGCATGCACAAAACTTCTTTGCCGCTTAACTTGCCAACAATAAATCTGCCTTTGTGCCCGGCAACCGTGCTTTGGGGAAAGCCCTCTATGGAGTTATAGTCTATATGCAAGGGCTCTTCTATATCTTGTGCAAGACCACCGAGACCACTACCTAAAATAACGGCAATTTTAGGCGCTCTTTGCCCTAAAAGTTTGCGAATCTGCTCATAAAAAACAAATGCTTTTTCACTCATGTCTTAAAACTCCGAAAAACTATATGGCAAAAGTTCTGCTGCTTTGATGCTTTGTTTGACGCCTTCTTTATTGGCCAGATGTACGATTGTTTGAGGCATGGCAAACTCAAGAATCCGCTGTCGGCAGGCACCGCAAGGCGATATTAGTTGCTTGCTGTCTGCAAAAATCAAAATCTCTGCAATCTTCTTGCCGCCCCCAGCTACCATGGCGGCAATGGCGCCGGCCTCAGCACAGGTGCCGACCGGAAAAGAAACGTTTTCTGCATTGCAGCCGGTATACATCTTGCCATCATCTGCCAAAATAGCCGCACCAACATGAAATTTTGAATAAGGCGCATAGGCATTTTCGGCTGCTTTAGTTGCTAAATTTAAAAGTTTCTGGGTATTATTCATAACTTGCCTTTGTCAGTTAAAAGTTTTATTGATTATAATAGATTATAATAAGGAAGCTTTATTACAAAAGCAAAGATTATTTGTTGCCATACTCACAACTCTTTTTTGGGAGATTCTTATCGTGAAAAAATTGTTGCTTGCATTGCTTGGTTTGTTGTTGGTGGTTTTTGTGGGTGCTTCAATTTATGTGGCAACTATTGATTGGAACCAGCATAAAAATATTATTGCTCAGCAATTTAGTGAGGCAACAGGTAAGAGAATTGTATTTGAAGGGCCCATCTCCTTCAAGCTCTTGCCAACACCATATTTGAATGCTTCAAATGTTAAGATTCTTAGCCCGACAGGAGGTGAAAAAGCTTTGGTCGAAATTCCTGATTTGGTTGCTAAGCTATCTTTGGCTCCTTTACTCAAGGGACAGTTCGATATCCAACGGATGGAACTTAGAAATCCTCAGATTAATGTGGAAGTTTCAGATGATGGAAAACTTAATTGGCAATCTGATCTGACACCAGAACAACGGCAGAAAATTGAAGATGCTAAAATTGCTTTAAACAGCGTGAGTATCGGAAATGCTACTCTTAACTTTGAAGATCCGTTTAGGAATATTTCTTTAAAACTGGAAAACTTAAATGGTGAGGTCATTGCCCAAAGCATTATGGGGCCTTATAGAATTGAGGGAAACTATGTTAAGGATAATACTCCGGAGGGCTTTGCTATTTCATTGGGGCAGTTTTCTGACAGCTTTGCCACAACCCTAAATGCGGCAATTACTCACCCCGTGTCAGAAAGCTATATCCGCTTTGATGGAAGTTTTATGCTCTCTAATAAAGTTCTAAATGGTAATATCATCGTCGAATCTAAAAAATTAAAACAATTTGCTCAGGCAAATTTTAAACAATTAGAGTTTGATGATGCCTATGATTATCCATTGGCTGTGACAGCTGACATTAATGTTAATGAAAATCAGCTTAATCTTTCTAACATCGTGCTAAAATATGGGGAAACACAAGGCGCCGGAAATCTGCAGATGCCTTTTAACGACGGATTCGGTAATGGCGGAATCAAGCCACGTGTGGATGTCGCCTTTAATTTTACCAATCTGGATTTGACGCCGGTTGCGCATGCCGTTACCTCATCTGTTGCTAAGTATTCTGCTCAGGATAGTGTCTATAATCCTCAAATAGGGTTTGATCTTTTGGCTGATGTGAAAGCTGTTAGGACAACTTATAAGGGGCAACAAATTAAAAATTTTGAAACCAGTGTGGATTGGGTCGAAAATATTTTGACCCTGAATACCTTGAAGGCTACGACTCCCGGGGATACTGATATTAGCATCAAAGGAACAATCTCTGCGTTTGAAGATAAGCCTTTTTATAGCTTAGATACAAATCTTAGTTCTAATGACTTTCTAAAAACCCTAACTTGGCTTGGTGTTGCTCCGAAAGTTTCTGCCGCGGCAACTTATCGTAAGACTGTCGGAAATGCTAAATTTACGGGAACTCTGCAGAGAATCCAGGTTTCTCCTTTTAACTTTACGTTGGATAAAAGCTCTGTTTCCGGCGAGGCAGGAGTTAAATTGGATACCCCGAGAAAAGATATCATGCTGGTTGTAAATACGGATATGATAAATTTTGATAACTATATCAGCTCTCTGCCAGAAGAGGAAAAGGCTAAAACTTGGGCTCAGCGAATGGTCTATCGTTTTTCAAAATTGGGAATGTTTAATGATTTTGATATGCAAGCAACCCTCAGGATGAACTTGGGTATTTATGAGAATATGCCATTTGAAAATGTTGCTTTTAACGGTAATTTGCTGGATGGAAAATTGACAATTGAAAATCTGCAGATCGGGTCCGTGGCTAATTCTGCAATCAAGATGGAAGGAATTTTGTCCGGTTTTGGAAAGTCTCCGATATTTGAAAACTTTAACTATAATATCCAGACCAATGATGTGGCGGCATTGATTAATAAAATTGAATTTAAGGCTCCTAATCTGGATTATAAGAAACTTAATGATTTTCAAATTTGGGGTGCAATTACTGGTGATATGTCCCAGTTTGCAACTGAAACAAATATCAATTTTGAAGACTTAAAGCTCGTCTACAAGGGGCAGGTCAGCCGCAAGGGAGACAAGATTTCTTACAACGGAGATTTGGAACTTAAGCATCCAGACTTTGTTAAGATGCTTAATGACTTGAATTTGCCTTATAATCCTAAAGCTTATTCTTTGGGCTTGTTTGACCTCAAGACTAAGTTGATTGGGGATACGGAGGAATTTAGGGCCAATCCCCTAGAGTTTAATATTGGATTTAATACCTTTAAGGGCGATATCAGCTACGCAAAAGGCTCTGAGGGACGTTCGAGCATTTTAACTAATATGGATATTAATAAGTTTGAAATTGAACGTTTCTTGAATAAAAGTACCGAAACTTCGGGTGAGCCGGTTATTAATCCGGTGGCAGAGGTGAAAGCTGAATTTTTGGCACGACCCTTGTGGGCAAAAAATACCATAAATTACGACTTTTATAAGTCGTTTGATTTGAATGGTAGTTTCAAAATTCAGGAGCTATCTTATCAGAATTATGTCTTTAGGCAAGCTCAGGGAGATGTCTCTTTGCTGCAGGGAAATGCAGATATTAAAAATTTTGCGGCCGACTATCTGGGCGGCAAGATAGAGGCTTCTTTGCAGTTGCAAATGCAATCTAAACCTTTGGCTAACGGACGTATAAAAATAGCTAATGCCGAAGTCAATCAAATGAATCTTAATGGCAGTGTTTATGCCGTAAATAACGGGACCTTTGATACTGATTTTACGTTTAATGCCCCGATGGAAAGTGAATTTGCTTTTATCTCTGGCCTGAAGGCGAATGCAGACTTTAGCTTGAGTAATGTAAATGTTAAGGGTTGGAATTTGCGGGCTATTTATGATGATATTTTGAAACGTGAACAGGCTGATGGCTTGGCTGTTGTGGTGAAGACTGCTCTTTCTTCCGGAAATTCAGCTTTGGATAAAATAAAAGGGCGGGCAGAGGTCGTTGACGGACAGTTTGCTTTGGCTGAAACATCAATGAATGCAACCGGGGTTGATGTTTCCGCGCTTGGAGACGGAAATTTGGCCGAATGGACAATGAATGTTTTGTTTAATGTGAAATATGGTGAGCCCAAATATTTACCGGGATTTGCCTTTTCTCTCAAAGGTCCGATTAATGCGCCGCTTTTGGATGTCGATGTCAGTGCTTTGTTTAATCTGTATCAGAGCCGACAAGATAAGAAAGAGGCCGATATTAAGGCTGCCGAAGATGCCAAAAAGGCAAGGTTAAGAGCTTTGGCTGAGGAACAGAAAAAAACTTCTGAGGCTCTCATTGCCGATATTAGATCTAATCTGGAAAAGGATATTAATGCCAAGAGAAGCACAGTGTTCAGTGATGAGGCCAATGCGTCTTATGCTAATATTAAACAACGGCTTGGTGCTATTGCTACGGAGTTGGCTCAAAATTCTTCCAGAGCCGATGCTCAGGATGTTACAGATGCTTTGTTGCAAGAATTGCAGACTGCCAATACAAAAGCAATTGCTGATATTGAACAACAAAGACAACAGCTTGATGCCGCATACTTGGATGATGTAAAGAAAAATAATCAGGCCATTTATGCTCAAATCGTTGAAAATTATAATCGTTCTAAGATGTTGAGTTTTAACTACAATACACTCAAAGACGGCTTTAGGGCCAGATTGGCTGCGGTTGAGACTGATTTTAAGCCAGAGGATGATGCCAATATTGTCGGATGGCAGGATTTTATTGAAGATAAAATCACAAGTTTCGAACATCAGGATAAAGAGCTTTTGGACAATATGCAACAAATGCAGGCTTCAACATCTATCACAGAAGTGGAGGCTTATAAAAAGCAGTTGCAAAATTTACGAGATATTTTAACCGTTGATTTGAGAGATATGGAGCAGAGCCTCGGTGAATATAAGGATTATACAGAGAAAAAGGTCGCCGCACAGGAAGAAGCCTATGCCACACGCTTGAGAGAGGACGAGGTTCAACGCAAGTTGGAGGAAAATACCGGCTCCATCAGTATTAAGAAAAGTGGTAAGACCCTCACTGTTCGCAGAGATATTGAAGATATTGAAAAATCTGAAGAATTGGCCAATGAGCAAGAGATTAGAGTCCTCGATTTTTCTCGCCCAAAGGTGAAGGTGGAAAGTAAAACTCCAAGCAGTAATGTAAATGTTGTGAAAAAAGGGAGGGTAAAACTTAATTAGCCTTGTCGAATTGTTTTTTTATGTTATATTTTCCTCATAAAAATAATTTGATTATTTGGAGTTTCTAAAATGTTTAAAAAGCCTGAAGTATGTATCATCCCAGTGGCCGGGTTGTCTACTCGTAACTTGCCCTCAACAAAAGCTTTGCACAAGGGATTTTTGACTCTGCATGGCAAACCAATTATCCAATATGCCATTGATTCCTGCAAAGAAATCGGCATTAAAGAGGTTATCTTTATCTATAGCGACCAGTCTTGCAAAAATTTGTTTGAAAAACATTTTTCTCCGTATCCATGGTTGGAAAACCACTTGCGTGAAAAAGGCAAGCTTGATTTGCTCAAAGTAGTGCAAGATATTATCCCCGAGGGTATGAAGTTTTCTTTTGCCGAGCAAAAAGAACCCAAAGGAAACGGGCACGCCGTTTTGATGGCTAAAGAGCTGGTCGGTGACAGAGATTTTATCGTGATGTGGGCAGATGATGTCTATGTTAATGTCCATGGCGGCAAAGGTATTTTGGCTCAACTTTTGGACGTATATCAACAATATGGCGGCATGGTTGATCATGTGCAGATTTTCCCTGATGATGAAATTGTCCGCTACGGCGTTTTGGAGGGTGCTGTTCAAGAAGGAAATGTCGTTCATGCTACCGGAAAAATCGAAAAGCCTTCTAAGGATAAAATTCCCTCTAATTTTGGTAGTTTGGGGCCTTATATCTTGCCCAATGCCATTATGGATATTTTGCCTGAGGTGCAGAAGGGGAATAATGGAGAAATTAACTTGGCTGATGCCATGGGCTTGGCTGCAAAGCGCGGAATTAAACTGACGGGTGTTATCTGTGATATTGAACGTTTTGATTGCGGCACCAACAGAGAGTTGGAAAAGTCGAATCTCCGTTTGTCTTTGATGGAAGATCCCGAGCTCAGAGATTATTGTTGCCAGGTCTTGAAGGTTTGTGCCGCCTAACCAGGCGACGGCCTGGAGCTACCGAAGCCGGTAGTGGCGTTACTTAGCTGTTATTCGCTCAACTCACAAAGTTCGTTTCGCTAATCTTGGGTACCTTAGAATAACTTAAGTATGCTCTGGCTTGCTTGGCTGGCAAGGGATAAGGAGTTAATGGCTAATTGTTGGCGGGTTTGGAGAGCCAACATATTGGCACTTTCTTCATTCATATCCGCAAGTGTCAACTTATCCGCGCCCTCAGTTAAAACATTTATCAAGCTCTCGGTGAAGTCCTGGCGGGTGGTGATGATGTTGTAATTATTCCCTAACTCCGAGGAATAATTGCGAATAGAGTTTATGGCAGATGTCAGCTCCTCTATGGACTTATTGATATCTCCTTGGCTCTGCCACTCAAATGTCTTAAAGCCCAAGGCTTGAGTGCTCATGTCT
>CASERH010000031.1 GCA_949290295.1 uncultured Pseudomonadota bacterium
CTGACTTTGTACAACTTCCATACTTCCTTATAGCATCGTCGTCGTGAGCATTCAACCCCCATTAAAATGGGGGTAGTCTGTATGGCATTAACACAAAAAAGACACCTTTCAAGGTGTCTTTTTTTGTTGATATAACGTGTGCTTGCCGGAAGCGAACCGGAGGTTCGGAGCGGGAAGTTAGTGAAAACGAGCGTTGAGCTCTAGCGAATAGCTTAGCGAAATGCGACGTTTGAACATTACGACGCGAAAGGGGCCCAACTCAATGAGGAAAAAGAACAATACGTCACCCCTTGAGTTGGGAATTTACATTCCGGCCTAGCGCACCAATAAAAAAAGACACCTTTCGAGGTGTCTTTTTTTTTGAGACAGAAGCTCTAAATATCCATATTTTTACATCACAACGCGGCAAGGATGTCTTTATAATAATTGAGGGTTGCACGCACTCTCGGAATATCCTTCAATCGCCGCTTGGCAGAGAGAAAAATAAAAACTTTTGTATCACATTGCAGGTTATTTAAGTAGACCAATCCCTCATTTTTAAAGCTCATCGGCAACAAACCTATTCCGGCCCCGAAACGGATCATATTGAGCATGGCTGCCCCGCTGGTAGACACCAAACATACCTGCGAAGACTTTCTCAAAATTTGCTGAAAATCAGCACTATAAACCTTAATATTACCACGGCTGACCAGCCGATGATTATCACTCATATCCTGCAGACTGACAGGATACCCGTATTTAGCCAAATATTTAGGTGCTGCAAAATATCCGCAAGGCAAAATTTTCTTATAAATCAAAGCAATATCTGTTGTCTTCTCAATAGGTTGCCGTGAAAGACAAATATCACAATTTTTACAATCTTGTTCTGCATTTTGTATTGGTACAACTTCCAACTCCAACGACGGATATTTTTCAAAAAATTCCATAACATTTTCCGGCGGAATAGTTGACGATATGCTGAGATCTATACCCACGCGTACCTTACCGGACACTTTACCGCAGCTTCCCTTTTCTTTGCAGAAGCGCTCCCAAATTTCAACAACTTTTTCCAAGCCTTCCATTACCCTCATTCCGCCGGGAGTTAATGTGCAGTTTCTCCCCTTTTCGCAAACCAATTTCAAATTAAGATTGTTTTCAAAATCAGCAATATACTTATTTAAGGTATCAACCGAAAGCCCCTGAGCTTCTGCAGCCTTTTTCTTGCCGGCACAATAATGGATGGCCCGCAAAGCGATAAAAGCCTCTAAATTTCGCAAATCTTTACTATCAAGCATTTTTCTAAATTTTCCTCACAGATTATTCAATGCCTCTTTAAGATACTCACCGACAATTTTAACCCGGCTGAAAGTCTTAAAATCTCTATGAACAACCGCATAAACATTGGCAGAAATTTCACAACGAATATTATCCAAACAAACCAATCCCGTTTTGGCAAAAGAAGAAGGCATCACGCCAATCCCGATACCGTTTTTGATAGCCTCGTGCAACATAAAGACATTATCGGAAACATAAACTTTGTGCTGAGCCGCCTTGAAGATATATTTTGCCTCATTAAGCCAATCCTCACTGTTACTCTTAAAAATCATGTGATGATTTTGCAACATATCTTCCAAATCCTTTGGATATCCATACTTATTAAGATACTCAGACGATGCAAAGAAATTGGCCTTAACCGGACGGCTGAAAAACAATTCCCAATCATCACCACGCGGCAGCTTATATCCCAAAGCAATATCATAAGCTGAATTTTTGACCTCATTATCAGAATCAAAAGACAAGGATGTTACTCTGATATTTCTGTTTTTTCTAAAAACTTTCCACAAATCGGTAGCTACAACATCTGCTCGGATATTTCTATCCCACAACAATCGCACTTCTCCTTTGAGCCCGTCTTTTTCGGTAGCCAAAATATACAAACGCTTTAAGGCTTGCTCAAGTTCGGCAGCAAAAGCGGCAAATTGAGCCCCTCTCGGCGTCAGCTTGGTCTCTCCGCCTGAAGAATGCAACAAATCAGTTCCGCACTCTTGCTCCAGATATCTGATATATTTTGTGATTGTATCAACGGAAATACCCATTTCTTTGGCAGCCCGGCGTTTGCCCTCACACTGGCTGACTGCATAAAGAAAAACCAGTGCCTTCAAATCTGCCAAAGCTTTTTTGCCAAACATTTTTCAACCCTTGTTACAACATTTGCGTTTAATTTACTCTAATATAACAACTATTAATTTTGTTTAAATAAATTTTATAATTATTACGAGCAATATTGCATAACTTTTTGGGGTTGCGTCTCTGCTTTTAATATAATATAACATCGAAAAAAGGAAAAACACCATGAGAGTAGAAATTTTTGATTTTGAGCTCCCGCGCGAGCTCATCGCCAACCAGCCGGTCTCCCCAAGAGACCACTCCAGACTTTTGGATTTGTCAGAAGAAGGAAAAATAACCGACCGCCATTTTTATGACCTTCCAGATTTACTGGAAGAAGGCGATGTTTTAGTTTTCAACGACACCAAAGTCATCCCCGCCCGTCTTTTTGGCGCCAGAGGAGAAGCCTTGGTGGAACTCACACTTTACCGCCCGATTGATGATATCCGCTGGATGGCCTTTATCAAAAATGCCAAAAGACTAAAACCCGGAGACGAAATAAAATTCTACACAGATAAAATCTCCGCTGAGAACTCTGATTTTTCCGCCCAAGTTATAGAAAAACAAGGTGAAGAAGGCGTTTTGATTTCTTTTAACTGCCCACCGCAAGATTTGGCCGCCAAATTAGAGCAATTTGGATTTATGCCCTTGCCGCCCTACATCAAGCGCGACCGTCCTTCTGCAGATTCTATATGGTATAAATTCAACGATAAAGAAAACTACCAAACTGTTTATGCCAAACATGAAGGGGCCGTAGCCGCACCGACGGCGGGCCTGCACTTTACCGACGATGTCTTAAAAAAACTAAGAGACAAAGGCGTAAAAGAAGTTTTCTTAACCCTCCATGTTGGCGCCGGAACCTTCCTGCCGGTCAAAACCGAAGACACCAAAGACCACAAAATGCACGCCGAATATGGACATATAAGTGAAGAAGCCGCTGCAGTAATCAATGATGCAAAACGAGCCGGCAAAAGAATTATAGCCGTTGGCACAACTTCTCTGCGATTGCTGGAAAGCGCGGCAGACGAAAAAGGTGTTCTTCACCCCTTCACCGGAGAGACGGATATATTCATCACCCCCGGCTACAAATTCAAGATGATTGATATGCTGATAACCAACTTCCATTTGCCGAAATCGACCTTATTCATGCTGGTTTGTGCCGTTGCTGGAACAGAGCGGATGAAAGAGGCTTATGCCCACGCCATCAAAGAAAAATATCGTTTTTATTCCTATGGCGACAGCTCAATTCTTAAATGTGTAAATAAAATTTAACCTTTAGGAAGTACAATATTGTCACTTTTGAGGAGCACAAAGCGACAATGAAAAAACTGGCACAATTGGAAAAGACCATCCCCCTAATCGGTAATATGTTTTTGCCGGCGTTTTTATTTGCCGTTGCTCTGCTGAGTTTTTATCTTTGCGGAGATTATTCTTCCGGCACTACCGGCTTTTTACACATTGGTTTTTACCTCCTAAATTTCGGTGGTTTTCTTGCTTTGCTATATTTCAACCGTGCCAAACCGGTATTTTTGCTGTTGATAATGGTGATAAGCTACACTCTCATCAACCTTTTTAAACACCAATCTCCGGAGACCTACATCAGCTCTGCGGCATATATCAGTCTTTGTTCTTTAGTGCCCATAAATTTGTTGTTTTTCTATTTTTGGCCGCGACGTCCCCTGTTTGCCAAAATCAATGTTTGGTTTCTGCTTGGCATTTTTGCGCAATATGCTTTGGCCGAGCACTTGGCTCGCTCAAACATCGGGCTTGGATTTTTCCTGTTTTCCGCCCCTTCATCTTTAAATATTTTTGCGGTTGGAATGTTTCTAATCGTTTTGGGAATTATTCTAGTCAACGCCATTCGCTCCGGCAGCATTACTGACTACAATTTCTTTTTTTCTTTTTTGGCTTTAATGTTGTCATTTTACTACTCCGACACGGCATCGGGCTTGAGTGTTTTTTCTTTTTGCGCCGTATTGTGCCTACTTTCGGCCCTGGCTCAAAATTTATATAATGAGACCTATAAAGATACTTTAACCGGGCTGGACAGCCGCAATTCTTATATGATTCATGCCAAAAATTTTCCTCTCAAATACAGTATTGGCATTGTAAGCATTGATGATTATGACAAGCTTGGCACCAATTTCGGCCGTCGCATCCGCAATATTCTAACCAAGCTAATTGCCGAAAAGATAATTGAGTTGGAAAAAGACGAGGCCATATATCGCTACGCGGATGATGAGTTTGTAATCGTCTACAAAAGTTTAGACAAGAAAGAAGGCTTTGAAAGATTAGAAACCATTCGTCGCGCCATTGCCTCCGCCCAATTTCAGTTCAGCCCACGCAAAAAACCGATAAAGCTGACCGTATCTGCCAGCATCTCGGAAAAGAAGCGCAGTGACGCCAATTCATTTGAGGTTTTGGTAAGAGCGGACAAAGCCCTGCAAAAGACCAGAGCCTTTAGCCACAACGTAACATCCAAGGCCTAAAAAGATTTTTTTTCTTTATGCAAAATAAAGAAAATGACCACAAAACCAACCACCACCAAGGGCACAGATAACATTTGCCCCATGGTAACACCGCCAAAGAAAAATCCGAGCTGGGCATCAGGCTCTCTGAACTGCTCCAGACAAATTCTAAAACATCCATATAAAACGATAAACAAAGCAGAAACAATACCGTGGTTTTGGCGGATCTTGGAAAAGCGCCACAAGAAATTGAGAATAACAAACATCAACACACCTTCCAGCAGCCCCTCATAAAGCTGGGACGGATGCCTGGGTAAAAACCCGCCGTTTGGAAAACGCACGGCCCAAGGCACATCTGTCACTCTGCCCCAAAGCTCATCATTTACAAAATTAGCCAGACGCCCCAAAAAGATACCAATCGGAGCATAAAGCACAATCAAATCCGTCAACGCCAAAAACGGATAATTTATCTTGCGAGAGAACCAATACATGGCAACAATCACGCCCACGGCTCCACCATGGAAGGACATTCCGCCTTTCCATATCTCCAAAAGATGCCATGGCTTGAGCCACATCTCGGCTCCGCCATAAAAAATGGCATAGCCCAAACGTCCACCCAAGATAATACCGATTGTCAGATAAAAGATAAGGTCTTCGACCTGTGCCTTAGAAAGGCCCAAAGAATTAATCCTCACATTGCGGTTGATAAGCCACCACCCCACAAGGATTCCGACCAGATAAGCCATAGAATACCAACGAATGGCAAAAGAACCGATAGAAAAAATCACCGGTGAAATATCGGGAAAAGGCAGGCCAATCATAACAAAATCCCTCTATGGTTAGAAATTAGGTTAAAGAATAATTAATTTGCATTAGGATATCCACACCTAAAAAAAACTTTCTGCCACAAAAAAAACAACTATTTGATTTTCAATAAAAATAAAAATAAAGATTTATCCACATTTGTGGATTAGGTGGAAAACTGCGACTCGGGGATTGATATTTGCGACTCGGCATTGCAAGCTGTAGTCATAATAATTTTTTATTTTCGGAGCAATAAGAAATGGAACCGGCAAAGAACTTAGCCCCAGTTTACAACCCCATAGATTTGGTTGAAAACATATTTTCAAGCCGCTCTTTTGAGCTTGAACGCCGTGGTGCCAATGAGGTTGTGATTGAAGTCCAAGGCAAATGGAACAACATGTTGCTGTTTTTTGCCTGGGAAGCCAGCATGAATTGCCTGCACCTTTCCTGCCTGATGGATATAGAAACCAAGATTGAAGACCGTAGCAAGATTTTTGAGTTATTGGCCTTGATAAATGAGGAGCTGTGGGTTGGTCATTTTTCCTATTGGACCGAGCAAAACACGCCTGTTTTCAAACATTCGCTGTTTTTAAATAATGAAGATGACTTTTTTGAAGAAAAAATAGAACAGATGATAGACATTGCCATCAAGGAATGTGAGCGTATGTATCCGGTATTCAAGGTTGTCTTAACCAAAGGGATGGATCCCAAACAAGCGCTTTATCCGATGTTGATGGAAACTGTCGGTCAAGCATAAAAAACAACCCACCGACCAAGTCGATGGGTTATTTTTCACATAAACCTCAAGTTAAGACCTCTTAATGAGCAGGACGACCGCCGCGACTAAGAGAAAAAACAACCAGCCGACGATAGCGACCCAAAAAATCTCCGTTATAAAATATGCAAACAGAGATATTGAGGCAATCAATGCCGGCCAAGCAGCAATCCACAGCCTCACGGCAAAAAAAGCCAAGGCCATAAAGAACACAATCCACGCCGCCGCCTGAGAAACAATCAAATACCACGCCACAGGTAAAAGCCAACAAAGACCTATAAGCACGACGAGATAGATCGCACCCCCGAGCCCCAAAATTTTGGAGACGGCTTTCCTTTTAACCTTCGAAGAATACCCCAACAAAGGCTCTGCCGCATACTGGCTCAAAGCCAAAAAGTAAACAAGCAGCAATGTTGCTACCAGCAACATCAGAAAGATGATTGTCTTTTCCATAACTAAATAATTTAATTCTTTTTTGTAATTACAAGGTATAACAGAGAAAAGGTTAGCCACACAACCAGCAAGAACAGGATACCGCCGACAATGCCAACCCAGGAAATCTCCCAAACAGCATAAACGGCAAGAGCCCCCATCGCAACAATGGCAAACGAAGCTCCCCAAAAAAGCTTAGCCCAAACACAAGTCCTGAAACAAAAAAGCAAAAACCAAATGGCCGCCATAGCCAAGATCAAGCTCCACTTAAGAGGAGAAAACGCCAAGACAATCAGCACCCCAACCAAATAGAACAAAGCGTTCCGCTTTAACATCAGCAAGAGGTACTCATGAGCCAATCTTTGCATTTCTCTATCACCTTTCAAAAATTCTTCCTTTTCTTTCACACTCACCGCCAATGAGTGATAGAAAATAAAAGAAACAATAAATAAAAGGACAAAGACCAATAATTTCATTCCCATAGGCCAATATTTTTTAAGGTTAATAATTTCTTTTTCTTATAGATAAATCACCACCACTATAACCAAGTTTTGCCAAAAATCAACAAAAAAAGACGTTCCTAAAAAAAGGAACGTCTTTTTTCTTTGCAGAGGGCTACCACCCCAAGCATCTGTCAATGAGGTCTCCCACTGTCCTGACTGAAGCCATATCTGCATCGGTAAGCGTAATTCCTAATCCAGCCTCCAATGCAAACTGAAGTGCGACTTCGTCCACGACAACATCCTGCAGATTAGTCTCTCTGCTAATGTCTTTTGTATGCGGTGCCATATCTCTAATAACTGACAACACCGCTTTTTCTGTTCTTTGCATATGTTACTTATTTTGTTGTTCAACAAGGTCTATCAAATCTTGAACCGTTTTCGGTTTATGCCCCTTCGGGATATCGATACCCAACCGAGTAGAAACCAAAAACATATCCAAACTGTCCATTTCCAGCGTGTTTCGCAAATTAGCCTCAGGAGTAACTAACTCAGCCCGAAGCTCCCCCAAATGCTTAATCAGAACATCTCTGACAAATTCTTCTGCACTTTTCATTTCTTCATTATTTTAAGAGGTTTTGACGATAGCTTGCCTTTTTTACCTGCCGGTAAACTTTGTCTGGTCTTGACCATCTGGCGTTTAAGTTCTCTGGTTGGCAAATGAAGTGTTTGACAACAAACGAACCCCATACCCTGAAAAAACAGAGCTGTTTTGTAGAGAAAATACTTCATACTAATTTGATTTTAATAGTTAGACATAGACTTAAAAAAGTCTAGCCAGAATATTCAATTTAAGACAAGATTGCAAGCGTAATTTAAAAAAATAAAAGCCGTTCTAAGCGGCATTTTATTTTTTGTTGTTTCTTTGATATTTTTTCCAATGGCTGACATTTTGGTTATGTTCATTTAAGGAGTTTGCAAACCTATGCCCGCCGGTGCCGTCTGCCACAAAATAAAGATAAGAGCTAACTTCAGGATTAGCGGCAGCCTCCAAAGAGGCTTTACCCGGATTACAAATTGGTTTGGGCGGCAGACCATAATATTTGTAAGTATTGTAAGGACTATCAATTTCCAAATCTTTGCGCGTAAGCAAACGCCCCAAATCTTTTTTGCCTTCGGTTAAAGCATAAATAACCGTCGGATCCGTCTGCAATCTCATTCCCTTGCGCAAACGATTAGCAAAGACAGAGGCAACCAGCCCCCGCTCCTCCGGCACTCCGGTTTCTTTTTCAATGATGGAAGCCAACACCAACAATTCTTGAGGATTCTTAACCGGCACAGTCTCATCTCTTTTTCCCCAAGCCTCGCTTAAAGCCTTTTGCATCGCCTCTTGTGCCTGAATAATAACACTGTCACGTCCATCGCCCCTAAAAAAACTATAAGTCTCCGGCAACAGGCTTCCCTCTTTAGGCTCAAGCGTAATCTCCCCACTTAAAAGCTCATTAGATTGGATAATTTCAAGCATTTGAGCAGTCGTCAACCCCTCCGGTAAAGTTAATTTGCGGTACAAAACCTCGCCTTTGGCCATTTGCGCAAGAACATCAGCCATTGAAACATGAGAAGCAAACTGATACTCTCCGGCCTTTAGATGCTTGTCCAACCCCTGTAGTCTTGCCGCCAACTTAAATAAAAACGAATGTCTGATAACACCTGCCTGTGCCAACGTTTCCGCCACACTGCCCGAACCTGCTCCCCGATTAATCAAAACAACCGTGTCTTTGACTAATGGGCCTGATTCATAAACGGCTTTTTTAACATACACCGCCACCAGCAAAGCACACAAAAGGCCAAACAGAAATAATTTTTTCATGAAACCTATTCCACGCCGGAATCAAAAAAGCCGCCCCAAGCCAGAATCTTCCCGACAACATCTTGCCGATATCCGACCTCAAGGTGGCTTTTGATGACTATTTATATTGCTTCAAAATCAAAGATGAGTTTGTTCCGCCAAAACCAAAGCTGTTTGACATCACAGCCTTAATCTCACGCTTTTTAGCCTTCAGCGGCACAAGGTCAAAATCAGCCAACTCATCGGCCGGATTCTCCAAATTCAGCGTTGGCGGACAAATTTGGTCACGCAAAGCCAAAATAGAATAAACCGCCTCCACCGCACCGGCAGCACCCAACAAGTGGCCGATAGAAGATTTGGTAGAAGACATGGAAACGTGCTTGATTCCCTCATCACCAAACAAGCGTTTAACCGCCAAAGCTTCACCGACATCGCCTGCCGGAGTAGAAGTACCGTGAGCATTAATATACCCAATATCTGAAAGCTCAACACCATGTTCTGCAGCGTGATCAGCAGCCATTTTCATAGCTCTGTAAGCCCCGTCACCGGAAGGCGCAGTAATATGATAAGCATCGCCGCTCATACCATACCCAACGACTTCAGCATAAATTTTGGCACCTCTTTTCTTAGCATGCTCTAACTCTTCCAGCACAACGGCCCCGGCACCTTCACCCATAACAAAACCGCTACGATCCTTATCCCAGGGGCGAGAAGCCTTTTCAGGAGCATCATTAAAGTCAGAAGTGATAGCTTTCATTCTGGCAAACCCAGACAAACCAAGAACATTGACAGCAGATTCGGCACCACCGGCCAACATCAAATCAGCATCGCCACGAGCAATCATTGCAGCGGCATCACCGATAGCATGGGTTCCGGTAGAACAAGCGGTAACGCAAGCATGGTTTGGACCTTTAAGACCAAACTTGATAGAAAGATTACCGGAAATTAAGTTAATCAAACAAGAAGGAATAAAGAACGGAGAAATTCTTTTCATACCATTTTCATTAAATGAAACAGAATTCTCATAGATGGTCTGCAAACCACCGATTCCGGATCCCATCATCACACCAGCGCGATATTTCTCCTCCTCGCTGACATTTTCAGGATTCCACCCAGCATCCTCAAGAGCATCAGAACCGGCAGCCATACCATAGAGAATAAACTTATCATTTTTCTTCTGGTCTTTCGGAGCCATAACACTGTCTGGATTAAATTCACCTTCACCGTCCCCCCAAGGCACTTGCCCCGCAATAGTAACCGGAATATCTTTCAGATCAACACCGGTAACATTTTTGATACCGGATTTTCCGGCCAAAATACTCTTCCAGTTATGTTCCACACCGCGTCCTAACGGCGATAAAATACCCAATCCGGTTACGACAACTCTTCTCATACGTTTCATTCCTTCAATGTTACATCCAGATAACAATGAAACTCGCTTTAAGATATGAGCGAGTTTCAAAATTTTCCAAAGTCATACAGACTTAAGCATTCTTAGAAAGATAATCGATAGCATCTTTAACGGTAAGAATTTTTTCAGCAGCTTCATCAGGGATTTCGCAACCGAACTCTTCCTCAAAAGCCATAACCAATTCTACTGTATCCAAGCTATCAGCGCCCAAATCGTCAATGAAGCTGGCATTGTCGGTAACTTTAGATTCTTCAACGCCAAGATGCTCTGCAACGATTTTCTTAACGCGGTTTGCTGTATCAGTCATATGATAAACCTCAAAAAAATTAAAACAAATTAATCGGACCACAACGAGCCCGTGATTGACTTGTTAGCACAATTTTATACCATTTGACAAGCATTATTTTCAAAAAACGCACAAAACAAATAAATAAAGCTTGCTAAAAAGCGCAAAAAACATATACTTTGCAAGAGTTGATAAGGTGGATAAAAACATGACTGATATTATAGAAGTTTCACAACTCACTAAAAAATTTAAGATTCAAAAGCCCTCCTCAGGGCTAAAAAGCTTTTTCAAGCCTGAATACAAAAACGTCACGGCGGTAGATAAGATCTCTTTTGCCATCAAAAAAGGCGAAAGAGTCGCATTTATCGGCCCCAACGGTGCCGGCAAATCCACCACCATCAAAATGCTTTCCTCCATACTATACCCCACATCAGGCACCGCTTTGGTAAATGGTTTGGTTCCGTGGGACAACCGCAAAAAACTGGCTTACGACATCGGAACTGTTTTTGGCCAACGCTCTCAGTTATGGTATAACTTACCCGTGCAAGACAGTTTTGCCCTAATGGGAAAGATATATGACTTAGACGAGATTCCTTTCAAACGCCGTCTCTCAAAATTAGTCAAACTATTTGAGATAAGAGATTTATTGGAACATCCTACCCGCTCACTATCTTTGGGGCAGCGCATGCGTTGCGAGATTGTAGCCTCGCTTTTGCACAAGCCGCAAATTCTGTTTTTGGATGAGCCGACAATTGGCCTGGATGTCACTGCCAAAGAAATCATCAGAGATTTAATCAAGAAGCAAGCCCTAGAAGAAGACACCACCCTGCTTTTAACCTCGCATGATACGGATGATATGGAAAAGGTCTGCGAAAGAGTAATCATCATCAACAAAGGAAAACTTATTTTTGACGATTCCATCTCCGCTCTGCGCGATTCTTACCTCAATAAAAAATATATTGAGATAACAACCGAAGGCGGCAAAAAGATAAGGACAGTGGTAAACACCAAAGAAAAGCCGGCCAAACAGGCAATAGACGAGCTTGTGAAGAAATACCACGTTACCGATATGACCATTGAAAATCCTCCCATGGAAGAAATCATCAAGGAGATATATAGTCGTGAATAAATATGCCTCTCTTTTTTGGATTTCTTTCAAACAAGCCTGGAGCAAAAAAGCCAATTTATCCGGCATGTTGTTTTTTCTGTTTATTCTTATTTTCATCTACAATTGTTTGTGGGAAGCCATTGCTGCGGAAAGCATGGAATCTGGGCTAAACCGGGTATTCATCTGGTATTTGCTGTTTGCTGAAATGATTATCCTTTCAAACCCCAAAATTGATCGCACCTTATTTGATGACATTCAATCGGGCACCATGGCCTACTACATCAACAAGCCGATTTCGTTTTTCTTCATGCGCTACACGGAAGCCCTGGGCAACATGAGTGTTTCATTTCTCATCATGGGTGGATTCGGAGCCGCCATCACCTTAATTTTAACCGGCACACCTCCCTTTGAGTGGTGGCAATTTCCAATCATTTTTGCCATGTGCTTTGCCTCTTCTTGCATAAATGTGCTGCTATACACGGCCGTAGGCCTATGTGGACTATGGCTGGCAAGCATCCGCACGCTGGGCATGGCGGTGGAACGCCTAGCATTTATCTTAGGTGGTGCAATTTTTCCCTTAAGTATTTATCCTGATTGGTTTGTAGATATTGCCAAATGGACCCCGTTTTACTCATTTTATTATCTAACAATAAAATTGGTTTATGATTTTTCTTGGACCAATTTGGCAGAAGCCTTTATTTTAAATACTTTTTGGGTTGCGTTGATGAGCACCTTTGTCATAACAACCTACAAAAAACTAACTAAAAGGATAAACGTTTATGGTGGATAGATTTCTAAAATTATGCAGTCTTTTTCTGTTTATCCAAAAGAGCAACATAAAAACCGCATTTTTAAACAAATCAGATGCGTTGATAAACGTGATCATGATGACCATAAACAATTTATCCTTTGTTTTTATGTGGTGGGTAATTTTTGAAAACAAAGGCTCGGTAAACGGCTGGCATTTTGGAGAGATGGCTCTTCTTTTTGCGGTCATGAATAATGCCTTTGCCACCTTTGCCCTTTTTGCCAGAGGCATCCAGCTTTTGCCCGAATATATAGACAACGGTAATTTGGATAATTTCCTAACCACCCCCCAAAGCAGCCTTTTCTTGATTTCGACATCAGAATCGACTTTTGCCAACTGGGGAGATTATATCACCGGCTTCTTGATGTATTTTCTCTCCGGTTATGTAAGTTGGAAAAGCTTTTGGCTAATGGTTCTGTGCTCTTTTTTGGCCTTTATCTTGCTCTATTCTTTCCGTCTGATAATGTCATGTCTGGCATTTTTGATAAGCGATTCGCAGCGCCTGGGCGACAATATTTTCATGGCGATGATAACCTTTGCCAGCCAACCGGCATCTATCTTCACCGGATGGTATAAAGTTCTATTTTTAACCATTATTCCCGCGGGTTTCATATCACTTTATCCCGTCAGTATCATAAAGGATTTTAATTGGCCAAATTTCATTATTTTAATCGGCGGAGTTTTGGCCTTTTGGATCATAAGCCTTTTGTTCTACCGCTGGGGGCTAAAACACTACAGTTCCGGTAATCGTTTTGGCGTTAGATAATTTGTAATATTTATTGACAAATAAAGAAGTAAAACCTAATCTAAGAACAGTATTCCACTCAAATCAAGCGAGGTTATAAAAGATGAAAAA
>CASERH010000032.1 GCA_949290295.1 uncultured Pseudomonadota bacterium
CCCAAAGCGCGGAAAAGTTTCTCAAAAGCGCCGTCATTGGCAGTAATATCCATAACCACGGACTGGTTTTGAGAAATCATGCGCTCGGTGCTAGTGCTGCCACCGACATAATAAGAGGTCGTAGACATTGTCCATTGGCTGGAATTAGGAATAACAGTCGGGTTGGTGTTAAAATACCCAGGGTTGGCAGTAACATTGAGAGAGCCATCGGCATTAACACCTGTTACCTGAACACGGGGAGCCACATTGCTGCCCATTCCCTCCATTTCGATAACCGCACCGATAGGATAAGAAGTGCTTATGCTAACACCGGTCGGATCGGTAATGGCGGGCTCATCAACGATATTGTGTCCGTCAGACTGTTCAAAAGTAATGGTTTTTCCATCTTCAGAAACGGACTGCACCACAAAAGAGTTATTGTTATTGGCTGTCCCGCTAATAACCAAAGTATCACCGGGTTTTATGGTATTAAACGCACCATACTGAGTCGCATTTAAAGTGTTTTTATCTGCATTAAAGGTCAGAGTTCCGGTTGTTTCCGGGTTGGCGGCAACGGCCGGTTCCAAGAAACCATCGGCATTGTCCGGAGTAATGGTAAATTGGTTTCCTTCAACCTGATTGATAGTTAAACCTCCGGTCTGTGCGTTGGTAACGGTCCTGTTGCACAAATTGGCGGCACTGTTGGTCGGAAACTTGATATTAATTCCGTCATAATAGGCCTGAAATTCATCCAGAGATGAAAAAGGAAAATTAATAGGAGAAACAGTTGAGTTTCCGCCGCCAAATAAATATTTGCCGTTAGCAGAAACATTGAGGGCATCTACCAACATTTGCATGGTAGTAAAAGCGGTGTTTTGCAGCTGTTGCAAATTTCCAGCCTGATCAGCGCTCATGGTGTAAGGCTCGCCCGTTTCAACCCCGGGAGCATTCAAGATGGTAGAACCTCCATTGATGGTGTACAACGGGAATTTAAATGTTGCACCATCAAATTCAAAATCAGGATAATTCCCTGTTGGATCAATTTTGTTTTGCAGAGCTTGCATAACCTGTTCAGCATATCCATCAGTTCCTGAAGCACCAGCAATGCCGGAAAGGTCTATATTATTACCATTTCCATTATCAGCAAAGGTATATTGAGTACCGTTAATAGTGATGGTTCTTCCCAAGTAAGAAGCCTCATCATCACTGGTAAAAGTTAACTCGCCACCGGTGTAATCAGGGGTCAAGTTGTTGATGTCTGATCCGCTAAAGGAGTTGAGCATACTTTTGAAGTCGCTAACGGCATCATTAATAGATTGCATGGAGGTGCTCATTGTTTTGAGCTCAATATTGAGCAGCTTATTGTTTTCCAAGAAATTGCTGGTAACCCCCAGAGAAGCCTCCAGATTAACAATGCTATAAGCACTCATTCCATATCCGGAATAGGTTGGCGATTTTAATCCGGTTATACTTTGATAATTATAAAGTTCAAACTGAGACTTGTTAGCCAAAGTTTGGTTCATCAGGTTCATATAACTGGCATAAGTAGGTACTTTAGTCATCTCTTAATCCTCCTATACAATGCTCAAAAGCATATCCAATATTTCTTTGGATGCTGTAAATGCCTGAGCGCAAGCAGCATAAGTCTGCTGAAAAATAATCATTTGTCCGAGCTCTTCATCCAGATCAACTCCGCTGACAGTAGCCTCTTTGGTGGCAAGAGATGTTGTCAATTCCTGTTGGTATGCCAAAGAGCTCTCCATTGTGCTGGTCTGAGAGGCAATATTGCCGACAAAGGTTGAGGCATAATTAGCCAGAGTTGTTTGCGTCTGAGCAATAGTGCCGGACTGCTTAAATGTAATAGACGATGTAAAGACCTGAGCCAAAGAATTGGCGATATTATTGGCCGCCGGGCTCATCACATATTTTCCGGTAGAAGCATCAAAAGAAGGTGAGCTGGCTGAAATCAAACCCGGATCAGTCATCAAGTTTTCCTGGACTTCAATAGTTTGTGCCGTGTTAACATAAGATGGAGACATTCCCAAACGCCCGAGCAAGTTATTGCCCTGAGTTTCCGTAATCTCGAGCTGATCTCCGTTGAGATTTTCAATTCTGAGCATATAGCCGCTACCGTTTGGCACCAAAGAAGCCCTCATGGAACCATTCAAGGCCGTGTTTTCATTAATGGAGTTGACAATATCACTCAGGCTGTCATTAGGGCTGATGGTGATGGTTCCGAAGTTAAAGCCGTTGCTGCTGTCAGAGAAACTCCAGATTGTCATTTCATTAACACCGAGATTGGCATTTGCATTAACCACCTTTGAATCATAGATAGAGTCGCCGGTTTGTTTAACAAACATATCATTGAGTCCGAAAAAGCTTGAGAAGCCTTGATAAGACTGAGCAAACAAGCCATTGTTTCCGGCATCAAACGAGAGGCTAACATCCTGTTGAGCAGATCCCGGTGTAGAGGAGGCCTCATCAACAATAGAGAAGCCATAGTTGCTATCCCCCGTATCAATAACCAAATTTCCGCTGTTATTGATATAGACCTGAGCTTGCGGAAGATTGGGGCCGTCAGCAGATTGCATCCAAGCCTGAATCTGCTGCGCCATATCGGAAACAGAACCTTCGGTAAAGCCCAAGCCGCCCTTTAAGGTGGTTGTGGAAACCTGCTTACCCTCGGCATCAAAAATAGTAAAACGGACATCGCCGCTTTCCAAGCGGATACTTTGCGGATAAGATCCATCGGCACCTTGGATAAAAGTGCGAGTTCCCGTCAACATATCCGGCGTATTAGGATAAGCTGTTCCTCGGTTATGAACTTGATTAATCTGTTCCATCAAATTTCCGGCCAGCTCGTCTAATTGGCTTTGCAAAGAGGGAAGGGTTGTATCACGAATTTGGATTAAGCCTTGGAGCTCTCCGCCTTTAATAGAAGTTGTGATATCTTGTCCGTCAATATATATACCGTTAATACCGCCGCCGGCATAGGTTGTTGTGGAGCTGGCTTGGGTCAGCGCACTGTGTGAGAGAAGGTGCGGATCATTATCAAGCAATGTGATACCGTTTGTGGTTTGGATAACAATGGCACCGGTTTCACGCTTGAAATAAGATATGTCGATTAAGCCGCTGAGCTCGCGCAAGGCTTCGTCGCGCTGGTCCAAAAGATCGGCAGTTCCCTCATAGCCCAAGATATCGTATTTGACAATCTCATCATTGAGGTTATCAATCTGGCTCAAGAGATCATTCACCTGGTCAACCGCATCGGTAATTTGCAAATCAGCATCGCCGCGGAGTTTTTGAATTTCAACTGAAATAGAGTTCAGGCGTGAGGTAATGGTGCTGGCCTGGTTCAAAAGGTTGTAACGATTAGCAGAAGAAGTTACATCGGTCGTGAAAGTATCAAAAGCCGCCTGCAAATCAGCCACATTGGCAGAGAGCGAGTTATTGCCCTGCGGTGTGCCAAGTAGAGTTTCTGCCTTGCTCAGATAGTCATTCTGAGCAGAATAGTTGCTGGTCAAAGAGTTTGAGGAAAGATAACTCTTGAGCAATCCTTCATCAACACTTCTGGTAACATCACCCAAGGAAACGCCCATGCTGTTGCCGGCTTTGATAACATTAACCTGCTGTGCAGTTTTGCGGGTGTAGCCGACAGTGTCAACATTGGCAATATTGCGGCTGACAATATCCAATTGAGCCTGAGCGGTTTTCATTCCTGAAAGCGAGGTAGATAATCCGGGAATAAGAGCCATAATAAACCTCCTTCTTACAATGTTCTGTTTATGGCCAGCGCATTCTTGTTGTTATCCAGCGGAGAGTAATTTCCGTGCGCGCCATAAGAAGTTGCGTTACGATTATTGGTTACCTTGGCAATATTGATAATGGTATCCATCACTTTTTTGCTGGTTTCCATTTTAGCTTTAAGCAAAAGCTCATTTTCTTTAAGCAAGGCATCAAGCTCCAAAGAAGCATCTTTTAGGCTGTCTTTGAGTTCAGCGTCGATTTCTGCCAAATATTTCTGGTTTTTAATGAAGAAAGCACTCATAGAGCGATAAGCTGAAACAGTTTTGGATTTCTGTTCATAGAGATTGCTGACAGCTTCCACATCAAATTTGCGCAAAGCCTCATTTTCTTTTCTCAACAGGTCGGCAAATCCCAAGATGACATCTTGCAGATCAGCAACTTTATCATTGATTTCATCTAACTGTAATTCTTCCATTTTCTTCACTCCTATCCTTGAATGAACCCGTTGCTTTCCATTTCCTGCATCTCTAAGATTGAGCGCATTACATTTTGTTTAACTCCGACAGTTCCGAGCTTTGCCATTTCCTTGCCATACTGATCAAACAGCATGGACCGATAGATTTTTTCGGCATTGCCGCCGCCAAACATTCCGTCGGTAGAAATCCCTTCAAACATGGTTTCCATCATCTTGGTCAAAAAGAACGCTTCAAAGTCCTCGGCAGATTTTTCCGCCTTGGCCAAATCTTTGCTATTCATTTGCGGAGCAGACTTAATGTTCCACAAAGAGTTATCTAAAACGGCGCTGTTGGTTAAAATATCAGTCATTAGATCACCTCAATTTCGGCTTGCAGCGCACCGCTGGCCTTAATAGCCTGCAAAATGCTGATTAAATCTCTGGGGGTCACGCCCAAGGTGTTGAGCCCGTCAACCAACTCTTGGAGGTTAATCCCCGTATCAAGAACGGTCAGTTTGGCATCAGTGTCTTCGTTGATATCAATCATAGAGGCATAATTTGTAACCGTCTCACCATCAGAGAAAGGCAAGGGTTGGGACACAACCGGCACATCGGTAATTTTGATGGTGAGGTTGCCTTGGGCAATCGCCAAGCGGTTGATTTTGACATCTTTGCCGATGACAACAATTCCCGAACTTTCATCAATGACGACTTTTGCCAATTGGTCCGGCTGAACTTGCAGTTGCTCAACTTTAGTCATCAAATCCACAATTTTTCCCTGGTAGGAAGAAGGAATGCTGAGCACAATCGTTGCCGGGTCTGTGGCTTGGGCAGCATTTGTTCCCAACATGGCATTGATGGCATCAGCTACTCTGCGTGCGGTGGTAAAATCCGGGTTGCGCAAAGCAATGTTGATAGATTTCAAGCTCTCAAGCTCAAAGGGAATTTCGGTCTCGACAATGGCACCACCGGGGATGCGCCCAGATGTTGGCACGCCTTTGCTGATGGATTGGTTGGCTCCCTGAGCAGAAACAGCGCCAACGGCGACTTGCCCTTGCGCCACGGCATAAACCTGTCCGTCGGCACCCATCAAAGGTGTAACCACCAAGGTTCCGCCCTGCAAGTTTTTGGCATCACCGAGAGCGCTGACGGTAACATCGATTCGGCTTCCCTGACGAGCAAACGGAGGCAAATTTGCCGTAACCATAACCGCGGCGATATTTTTAGCTTTGATTTGGCCGCCGCGAGCATTAATGCCCATTTGGTCCATCATAGAGATGAGGCTCTCACGAGTAAAGTCAACAGATTTGATGTTGTCGCCGGTGCCGTTTAAGCCCACAATCAAGCCATAACCGATAAGCTGGTTATCTCTAATTCCCTCAAAGTCGGCAATATCTTTTATGCGAGAAACCGCGCCAGCCTCAGTTGCAGGCATCAGCAAGCCCAGAGTTATCATTGCCAAAGCGGCGGATTTTATAGCTTTTACATACATCATAAGGCCACAACCTCAAAAATTGACAGTTAAACTTACATAAATATATGCAATTCTTGTGCCAATTTTGCGTTGCAGCGTATGTGGAGATTTTTATTTTATAATTCGGCCAAAGATTTCAAAGCTTCTTCATGGTCGCTGAAAGGAATTATTTTACCATTCACATATTGTCCGGTTTCATGCCCTTTGCCGGCCAAAATCAAGACATCTCCGGCCTTGAGGTTGGAAATTGCTTGGCGGATGGCCTGCGCACGATCGGGGATGTTTTGGCCTTTGGGGCAGGCGGCCATAATTTGGTCGCGAATTTTGGTGGCATCTTCGGTACGGGGATTGTCATCGGTAACATAAACAACATCGGCCATATCATTGGCAATTTTACCCATAATCGGACGTTTGCCGGCATCTCTGTCGCCGCCGCAACCAAACAAAACATGAAGACGGTTCTGGGTGTGCGGACGCAATGCTTTGATAACATTTTCCAAAGCATCGGGCGTGTGAGCATAGTCAACATATATGGCAGCACCGTCTTTGGTCTGGCCGACAAGCTCCAGACGCCCCTTGGCGCCATGAATTTGTGAAACATATTTAATAACTTCATCGGGGCGGTTGGTGAGCTTGGCACACATTCCAAGGGCGCACAAAACATTCATGGCCTGAAATTCTCCGGCCAGAGGAATTTCAATCTTAAGTGGGCGTCCGAAATAAGATATTTCAAGTCGTTGTCCATGAGCCAAAGGTGTGGCATGAATAAGGCAAATGTCTTTACCGTTGTAGCCGTAAGAGACAACCTTTTTGCCCAAGCCAAGGCAAAGTTGAGCCAAAGGTTCAAATTCATCAATATCGGCGTTCAAGACGGCGGTTCCGCTCTCAACCAGATTCTCTTTGAATAAAATCATTTTGGCGGCAAGATAGTTTTCCATAGTTTTGTGATAATCCAAGTGGTCACGGGTGAGGTTGGTAAACCCGGCTACTTCTACTTGCACGCCGCCCAAACGATATTGGCAGAGTCCGTGGCTGGAGGCTTCCATGGCCAGCCAGTCGTAGCCTTCTTCGGCCAATTCCTTGAGCTCGCGTTGAACAGTCACGCTGACAGGGGTTGTGTTAGGCGAGGGAATAGGGGGATTATTCCCCTTAATCAAGCCAAGGGTGCCGCTGCTGGCTGCTTTATATCCCATAAGCGTAAGTATTTGTCTGATGAAATCGGCAATAGATGTTTTGCCGTTGGTTCCGGTCACGGCACAAATGTGTTTGGGGGCTTTGCCAAAAAATTTAGCAGCCGCCAAGGCAAAATCTTTGGCCGGATTGCTTGAGCGAATAACTGCAATGTTTTGGGGAATTTCAGCCAAACAATCATCTTTGACCAAAATGGCAACGGCGCCTCTGGCAATGGCATCGGCAATAAACTTGTCATCATTTAGGGAGCCAAACAAAAAACCAGGTTTAACTTCTCTGGAATCAGCCGTAAGTCCGGTAATTTCAATGGCAGTTGAAGAATTTGTAATTTGATTAAGCAACATGTTCGTCCCCTCACTTTTTATAAAGCAGACACCATATTAGGCCATAATCGCTAAAAAAGTATTTAATTTTTAAGAATTATCATTTAAGATGAGAGCAAAAGTAACAAAAGGAGACAAAAAATGAAATTTCTGGCATTTTGTTTTGCGTTGTTGTGGAGTACGACAGTATCGGCCAAACCGGCTGACTTATATTTGTTTTATAATGCCGCAAGTGAGAATTTGGCAGAGATTTCAATCACCAAAGAGGAGACGGCTAAAGTATTTGATGATATTTACGGCCCTGCCTCTGATGAATTGCCGGATAAAGTTCGTTATGAAGACTTTTTTGTTTCCAAGTTTCCAAATGGCAGCTATGTCTTTACCTTGGATGCCGAGTTCAACTGCGGCCGTTTGGGTTGTGCCACCACGGTCTATGAAAGAGACGCCGACGGCGATTTAATAGAAGGAGAAAGCTCTTTCCCCGTCAAATGCAAATTACACGGCTCGGATAAACGCTTGTGCATCAAAGGTGGTTACAAAGTAGAAAAAAAAGAAAAACCTAAAAAACGCGGTCCCGTTCACTATCCTGCACCGGTTGAAAAATAGGCCGCTATATGTGGGCAGAAAAGAGCGTTTTTTATCATATCTATCCATTGGGCTTTTGTGGCGCTCCGGCAACGAGTGAGCAACAAAAAGGTGTATCTTCAAGGCTAAATCAGATTTATGATTGGATCCCGCATCTAAAATCATTGGGAATAAATGCCGTTTACTTTGGTCCGGTGTTTGAATCTGTTGCTCATGGCTATGACACAATTGACTATTTTCAGATAGATAAACGCTTAGGCGACAATGAAGATTTCAAAAGATTGGTCGATTTTTTGCATCAAAATGATATAAAGGTTGTTGTAGATGGGGTGTTCAACCATGTAGGGAGAAGATTCTGGGCTTTTGAGGATGTCAAACAACACAAGTCAGCTTCAAGATATTGCTCGTGGTTTCGGTTGGATTTCAGTCACGATAACCGCTATGGCGATGGCTTTTGTTATGAAGGCTGGGATGGTTGCGATGATTTGGTGAAGCTAAATTTGGCTAACCCGGAGGTGCGAGTTCACCTGCTTTCGGCCGTAGCCATGTGGCAGGATGCGTTCGGGATTGACGGCTTAAGGCTGGATGTCGCACATTACTTAAATCATGGATTTTTAAGAGAGCTAAGACAAATGTGTCTGGCGCGCAATCCAGAATTTTGGCTGATGGGGGAGACTGTTTTTGGGGATTATCGCCGCTTGGTTAATCCGCAAATGTTGGACAGTTGCACCAATTATGAGCTTTATAAGGCCTTATATTCGTCATGCAATGATAATAATATGTTTGAACTCTCTCATACCCTAAAGCGGCAGTTTGAGCCGGGAAAAGGTGTTTATGATGGGCTAAAGCTATATAGTTTTTTAGACAATCACGATGTTTCAAGAATAGCCACGATATTAAAAAATCCGCATCAGTTAAAAGCGCTTTACGGGTTGCTGTTTACCCTGCCGGGGATCCCGTCTGTTTATTATGGCAGCGAGTGGGGAATAAAGGGATGCAGAGAAAGAAGCGATTCGGAGGTGCGTCCCAAGTTGGATTTGCAAGAAGATAGTGACTTAAGCCGCCACATATCCTGGTGGGCAGAATTCAGGAAGAAATCGGATATTCTAGCCTATGGTAGCTATCAAGAATTGGCGGTTAATTCAAAGTTGCTGGTATATCGCCGAAATTTTGGGGAAAACAAGCTGGATTTTGCAGTAAACATCGGCGAAGAAACTCAAAAGATAGCGCATGAGGAAAAAGAATTTTTGATTCAAGGTTATGAAATTAGGATATTGTAAAGAAAAAAAAGGCTAGTATAAGGAAGCTAACATAAGAAAAAGGTTGATTTTTTTAAAATAATTGCTATATTAAACAAAAATATCGGAAATTTACAAAATGTTTTAACTTGCTGCAAGGATAGAACCCATGAAAAAACTTATCATTGTATCAGCTGTATTGGCGCTTTCCGCCTGTGCATGCTTTGAGAGTGATGAACCGGTTGAAGAAACCGTTGTTTATCAAAATGTTCAGGCTCGTCCGCAAAATTGTGATTATTTTGACGGTACCACCTGCTATCGCTATGTTCGTCGTGTTCATCAAGCTCCGGTTATTCGCTATCGGGAGCCGCGTGTGGCTGTTGCCACGGTTCAACCGGCCTGCACCGGCACGGCTTGCGGATGTGCCACCATGCAAACCACTTGCGGTGGCTGTGCTCCTCAGGTAAGAGAAACACGTGAGCCGGTTGAGGTTGTTTACAAGAAGACAACCTACAAAACGGTTTACGAGCCCAAAACAACAGCATCTGTCAGCTATGAAAAAGAGCCTTATTGCAAACAGGCTAATTGCACAACAGGTACTGTTGAAGTTGTAGCTTCTCCGGCCGAAACGGAAGAAGAAATTATCCTCGATGTAAAATAATCAACATTGATAAAGGAAAATACCGCCTTAAACATAAGGCGGTATTTTTTTTGCGTATAAGCAATATGTATAAGATAATATGGTGTTGATTTTATTTTTAATGCCAATATTATGAATAAAACTGACAGTAAGGTGTAAAAATGGAAATATTCTTTGCAATTAATAACGGTTATACGGATAAGCTCTGTGTTTGCTTGGTTTCGCTTCTGAGAAATAATAAAAACAAGCCCATACACATATATGTAATGAGTAGTGATTTGGATGAAGCAAATCGTCAGAAGTTGCAAAAGATTATTCGTCGTTTTCCGGGAACAAAATTTGATGTTATTGTCCCGGATATGAATAAATTTAAGCAATTAAAGCTCAACATAGATTACATCTCCATAGAAACATATTTTCGTTATCTTATTGCGGAGCTTCTTCCCAATTCGGAAAAAGCACTTTATCTTGATGCCGATTTGGTAGTAAACGGTTCTCTTGAAAGCCTCTGGAATACACCGTTAGATGGATATTATGTTGCCGGTGTCAAAGATGGCTATATTGAGGAAAAAGGGTATAAAACTCAAATAGGTCTAAAAGAGAATGATTTGTATATAAACGCCGGTGTTTTGTTGTTAAACCTCTCTAAGATAAGGCAAGATAACAAAGTGGCACAGTTGTTTGAAGCAACGGAAGGCTTGCAGGGCAAGATTACCTTTCAAGATCAGGATGTCATTAACATAGTATTTAATGGGCAAATAAAAGAATTAGACAGTATTTACAATTTTATGGTCAGAAACGTTAAAAAAGAACGAGGCAAAAGAAAATCAGCGATTGTCATCCATTACAACGGCAGGAAAAAGCCTTGGTCAAAAGAGTGCCGCCACAAATTAAAAAACGTTTGGCAAAAATATGCAGACAAGACCTCCAGGATACTAGAACGTCCGCTAAAAGTAGGGCTGATAATTGATGAATTTTTTGGCGGAGCGGGAACGGCTTTTGGCGGCTACGGATTTTTAGCCCGCAAATATATTTGTCGGTATATTCCCGATGATGATATACAGATAGATGTTTTATTAGGCAAAAATAAAAAGAAATGGTTCAAAGTACAAAAATATCATGAAGACGAAGTCGATTTGTACCGTTTGCCCAAATGCGGTTTTTTTGCCAAAAGGTGGCTAAAAAAGCAAGATTATGATATTTACTTGTCAATAGAATTGGTAAGCAATTTTGTTTTGGAACACGAGCCGGATAAAAGTAAGCAGTTGATTCTGTGGATACAAGATCCAAGGCCGTTGTCTGCCTGGCAAAATGAGATTGGTACCATGCAAGCGATAAAAGATCCGTGCTTTTTTAGAGCAGAAACCTACAAGACAGTGCATACGTGGGCACAAGAAGGGCGGGTCAGATTTGTAACACAGGGCAATTGTCTGATCCCATTGGCAATGGAATTGTATGATTTGCCCTTGGATACACCTGTTAAATTTTTACCCAATCCGATAGAAATCGACTTTGATTTTAAGTTTGATATTAACAAAAAGAAGAAACAGGTTATCTTTTTAGGTAGGTTAGAGGCGCAGAAGAGGGCCTGGATTTATTGCGAAATTGCCAAGAGAATGCCGGAATATGAGTTTTATGTTCTGGGAGGCTTTTTCCGGTTTGCTGAAGAAAATAAAAAAATGTTGGCACCTTATATGGATGGTCAAATTAAGAATTTGCACTTTATGGGGCATGTCGATGGCGAAGAAAAGCAGAAGTTTTTAGAAGAATCTCGTATTATGGTAAACACAGCCATCTGGGAAGGTATCCCGATTTCGTGGCTAGAAGTTTTATCTTATGGTACGGCAGTTGTTTCTGCGGTTGAAAGGGAGAATTTGGCCGGTAGGTTTGGAGGCTGTGTCGGAGATATCCTGGGAGATGGCTCTGACGGCGTTGATAAGTTTATTCCGGTTATCCGAGAGTTGATGGAAAACGATGAATTATATTCACAAAAAGCCAAGGCGGCCATAGAGTATATCCGCCAAACACACAATATTGAGCGTTTTACCAAAGATTTAAGGGAAGAGATTTATAGGGCTTGTGCTTAGGCAACAAAGATTAGTTTAAGGCATGTCGGGGGATAAGGACAATATTGTGTTGCCATTGGCAAACTCTTTCGCGATAATAGGACAGAGAAAGGGAAGCCATGCAGGATAATTATCAGCTATATTTGGGCGACAGTTTTGAAGTATTAAAAAGCTTTGAGGATGAAAGCTTTGATATGATATTTGTAGATCCGCCATATTTGATTTCCAATGTCGGAACCAGCTGTCAAAACGGAAAATTGGTTTCAATAAATAAGGGAAACTGGGATAAAGATGGTGGAATAGAAGCTAACTATGAATTTCATAAAAAGTGGTTGGCAGAGTGCAAGCGGTTATTAAAAGCGGATGGCACCATTTGGGTTTCCGGCACATATCATAGTTTATATCCCTGCGGTTTTGCCATGATGCAGTTGAGATACCACATATTAAATGACATCATTTGGTTTAAGCCCAATGCCAGCCCGAATTTATCCTGCAAATATTTTACGGCCAGTCATGAGAGCTTGATTTGGGCCCGAAAAAGCAAAAAAGCCAAGCATTACTTCAATTATCAGGCCATGAAAGAGGGCGACTTCCCCAAAGATATGATAAAAAAACCGCATTGCCAAATGCGTAGCGTGTGGTCTATATTTGCTACCCCGCCGGAAGAAAAGAAATTTGGTCGTCATCCCACCCAAAAGCCACTGGCTTTGCTGGAGAGAATTATTAAGGCATCGACCAAAGAGGGAGCCCTGGTCTTAGACCCGTTCATGGGGAGCGGTACTACGGGCGTTGCAGCAATCAAATTGGGCAGAAAATTTGTGGGCATAGACAACAATAAAGACTATGTAGAAATTGCCGAGAAACGTCTTAAAGATGCCGTTAATCACCTTCCAATGCTGTAATTACAACTAATTACCTATAAAAAAATAGATAAAAAGACTTGTCTTTTTGATTTAAAACTGCAACTATTAATTTGATATATGTAAGCTTATTACTAATAGGTGTGTTCAAATCTTAGGTGAGTGATGGGTTTGGAAATGTTTTAGTGGTAAGAAATATATATTGCTAAGAGTGTACTAAAAGGGCAGAAGGCTCCCCTTTCTGCCCGCAAATCCAGTTAGTTAACGATTCGCAAAAGACTATTATTGCAAGAAATATCTTGGCAATCCCCAAAGCCGAGAAACAAAGAGAAGCCGCCTTTAGTGAGGCGGCTTTACATTTGTTTTGACAAATTCAATGTAGAACCAGCAAATATTTGTAAGTGCCTCTTGGCAAGCGTTACAAACGAAGTGACCGACGCGCACTTAGCGAACGAGAGAGAGCTTAGTAAGCTAGAGGTTGAACCCGCCCGTCAGAATAAAG
>CASERH010000033.1 GCA_949290295.1 uncultured Pseudomonadota bacterium
CCCGCAGCAAAACCAAATGCAAAACAGCTTTGCCTTCGGAAATAACAACCAAAATCAGATGATGACTAATAACAATTCGCAGGCAAAGCAAACTCCTTCCAATGGTTTGAGCGGAAATAATAACGGCTTAAACAACAATTTTAATAACAGCGCCAACAATAATCCTTATGCCAAACTAAAACAATGGTTAGGGCAAAGTGAGCAAAATATAAATTCAGCTTTATATCCGAAACCGCTAGGAGATGATGCTAACTCTTACCAACTAGCCCAGAACAATAAGACAAATACAATGACCGATGCAAATAATAATCAAAATAAGCCTGCAGTTACCTTTAATGATGTACTACAAAAATCAAGTCTAAACAATATTTCCAACACGACTATTCCTGTAAAGTTGTATAATGTGGGGAAAACAGTGAATGATATATATAATTTATATAAAAATGATGGATTTTATGCAATCGGGAAAAAATACGGCACTCCTTCTGTTCAACAAGCAAGTCATTTGGCTGAAGAATTAGCTCCAGAAAAAATATCAGATACAAATAAACACAGTGCAGTTAGTTGTGTAGGTGCCTCCGGAGGAGCCTTATCTGCCTTAGAAACTTTAGGGGGAGGGGTTGCTAAAGAAGTAAAAGATATTTACGAAAAGAGTACCGATCCAAATCTCAGAAAACAATATGGTGGCATTGGAGGTATTTTATCGGATAGCTTCAAAGATCTAAAGAATAATTTTCAAGCAACTTGGACTGGATTTTGTGCTGAAAATCCACAAGTATGCAAGAAATACCTTCCTCCATATTTGCATAATAAAATTAAGTAAGCTCTAAATAGCCGGTTGACATACCGGCTATTTTTATTTTATATAACTGGAATAATTAACACCTTAAATTGTTAATAAAAGGATGCAAGGATGAAAAGAAAATATTTATGCTTGGGCCTACTTTTATCAACCCTTATTTTCCCCATCCAAATCGCTTTTGTATTTCTAATTTTTCCACCAATTTATGTAAGTTTTATTGTACCCTTTTTAATATGGAAATTTTCATTACAAGGAAGTATTAAAAACATTGATTTAGTGTCACTGGCGTGGAAACTTCCTTTTATCTTATGGCTAAGTTTATTATCTATGTTTCTTGGAGAATTTCTAGCTCTGTCTGTGTTTTACTTTATTCCCAATAATGGCATCCATTTTATTATCTTTGGAATAGTAATTCTTCTGATACGAAGTATAACCTATATATTGATAATTTTTATCTGGCAGCCTAGCATCTACCACCTTTCTAATAAGCTAAAAAATTTAACATTTATATGTACACTTATATTCTGTGTATCAGGGACATATATTCTCTACAAACTCAGCAGCCCATCTTCTCAAGAATCCTTTGATAGCTATTATATGCATTACCTGCAAAACGAGAAAGTTGCTGAAGATAAAGTATCCGGATAAAGGTAGAAAAATATTAATGGTTGGTATAATCGCGCTAAAAGCTATTATAGCAATCCTCAAGAATTTGAAGAATTATATAAACGTAGAGTTGACGATTATATAAAAAATAAATATCCTCAATATTATAATGGAAAATAAGAAAGGAAACATAAATGCGCATTTTTTTAATTTGTTTCTGCATATTGTTTTATCCGTCATTAATCCGTGCATCTGAATGTACCGGAGAAAATGCTAAATTGGTAAAACAATTGGAAATTAAATTAGACAATTGCAAAATTGATATGCCCGATAATGCAACAGATGTTGAGATGATTAAAGCATATGATAAAGTAACCGATTGTTCAAAGGGGGTTGCGTATCAAATTTTTGATTCTTTCTATAAAAACAAAAATGAGAGTGTCAAAAATGATTTTAACAAACTTATTGAGGCAACTTATATACATTATCAAAATTTGCTTAAAAATAGTGATTTAGCTCAGAAATTGTATACGGGTACAATGTATGAGGTTCAAGTTAACACTAATGCAAGTTTAAAAATTAAAGAAATTGTGCAAGAATATTTACGAGAAATGAAGCTACAATGTGCGGATTTATCTGACTTGCCCAATGATCTTTATACAAACATCTAAATTTAATGGCGGCCTAAAAATTAAAGCCGCCATTTTTTGCTATATTAAGGTAGAGTAAATGCTCTAGCATTTGCATTAAAATATATCCTTCATCACTATATGGTAATAAGCTGGTGATTGAACCGCATTGACCATAGCAATATTTATTTGCAGAATAAATATTATTATAAAAATTCCATGTACCTTTTCTCATTTGCTCAAAATTCTGTAGTATTTGAGATTGTTGCTCAGGATTAAACCCCTTTTGAATTTCTTTTTTGATAGCTGCGGCGAGACAATTATTTATTTTTATATTACGTTCAATCATGTCTTCTGTTGTTTGAGATTTATCATTTTCAACCTTATGGGTACATTCATCAAAAATAGCTTTTGCTTGTTCCTGGGCTTGTTTTTTATTCGTTTTGTTTGTGTGATGGAACTCGGCTAAGTCATCTAATTTTGCGGAAATTCCATATACTCCATCTTCAATACAACCAGAAGCAATACCTAGATTTACATATTTACTGTCTTGTTTAAAATAGGTATGTGCTAAATCTATAGCTATCCCGTTTACATATACTTTTTTATCTTTTGTTACACTCCGAATAAAAATGGTTCTCGACTTGGCATCATTACAAATTGAACAATAGTCATATATTTCTTTTTGTTTTTCAATAATGTTGACGGCTTTTGATGCTACTTCCTCATTTACTTCAACACAGACATCAGCCTTAGTATTTGCGCAAAGAAATAAAGTTATGACAAATATAAGAGCAACCTTTTTCATTCCAAACTCCTAAGGATAAGATGAATAAAGTATAAATATCAAAATTGAAAATATAGTTAAGTAAAGGTGAATCCATACCAATGTTTTAAATTTGCTTTAATACGTCAATCAGTTCAAAGATTGTCATATCATAGGGTTGAAGCTTAGGAACGGAAAATGGTGCCAGTTTGTATTTATTATAAATCGGACTAATGGTACAGCAGACAAATATTGCTGAGCTGAGTTGTTTGTCGGATGTTGGTGTACATTTGTTGGCTAGCCCTCACTCCTTGCGCCAATATCTTGATGTATCGCTGCCTGAAAGCGGACTTCCAGTTATGCAGTAAAAATAGGTATTTTCTTGTTTCCAGAACGTACGTCGCTACAATAGCAACAATTTTCCTCCCTCCGAGCACAAAGAAAGGGTCGGAATATATAAGGCAAAAACACCGCTGCTTCTTTATTTTTGATCACAATCACCAATATTTGTTATTTTGTTGCTCCAAAGAATCAATTTCTTTTTGTTGTTCGCTAGTCAGCTTACTAGCATGGTCTTTAGACGCATCTTGCTTATTGACAATATTGCCCGCTTTATTCAAAAGCTTTCTATGTTCAATATTTGCTTCCAAAATAAACATTGCTAAACATTCTTTATTTTCACCCCAATCTTCATAATTATCGCAATTTTTCATATTATTGACAGGATATTTTTGTTTCAATTTTTCTAATTCCTCAGCAAAATTCGTTATATTTTTTGAAGTATAAAATTTCATTTTTGCTTTAGTCTTACATAAATCATCATAATATGGCATTTCAATTGCTATCGTATCTCCTTTGTCGAGTTTACTAAAAGGTATATTTATTACATCTATTTTAGCCCCATATTTATCAAGCAATTCAATATCTCCTGTATACGCCATCCATTCATACATATAATTCACATTTCTTATCCATATTTTACAAAATTTTGAATTTCCTTCTTCCTTCATTTCTATATGTACAGGAGCAAATTCCACAGAAGATGGAAACATTGCCTCTTCTTGTGGCGATGATAAGTACAATTTAAAACATTTCGAAGAATATACATCTTGTTGTAACACAACGTTACTAGCAATAAATATAATTATAACCAAAACAAAAAAAGCTAAAATCCATTTTAGCTTTTTGCATACGTTATTATCTTTTAAAGGAATCATTTCAGCCTCAATTTTTTCATCGGTAGTATTATTAATTTTCATCTCTTTCTTAAGAGACCGCTTCTTAGTTTTGTTGTTTTTTCAAAACATACTAATTGCCAACAAGATAATACCACACAAACACCCCTGTATCAGGTACAGCCGCCTGTACATAAAATCGGGCTGTTATTATATTGTTCCTGTTTAGTCCGTTTGGTTAAAGTGGGACAAGTTGCATAAATTCACTTTTAAGTGGATTATTTAACATAATCCCCCGAATGTCAAGTCTTCTCAATTTTGCACATAGGTGAAAAAAATAATTTATACCAGTATTACTTGTGTTTGCTATTTTTGTTACCTAAATAAGTAATGCATATTGTAAATATGCAAATTTATTAACAATCAACAACGAAAGGAAAAAATATGTCAGGTGCAATACCTTTTTTAGCAAGACAAGCCCAAAAGCAAGTCTTAAAAACATCTATAACTAAATCTACAGGTTTAGATGATTTTTTAAGAATTAAACCATTAAATGAAAATGAGGATATTGTTATGAATGAGCTTAGTAAACCTAATTCTCCAGCAAGAAAAGATGTTTCTTCATGGACAGAACAAGATTATAACAATGCCGTTAATTCTTATGGATTTTCTCAAAATTATATGTTGCAAAATATGTGCAATCAATATAGAGAATTGAGAAACAGAAGATAAAATTTAATTAGGTAGCCAATATGCCAAAGATTCTAAACAGAGCAAAAAATATTGTTGTTTTAATACTGTTGCTTACAGTTTTTCCTGCTATGTTCGTAGAAGGATTTTTGGCTTATGTATATCACTTTTCTGATGACGAAGGGCTCCAGTTGTTCAGGCAAACATATGATATTTTTTACAAAATATGTATGGACTCGGCATATATCAGTTTATTTTTAACCTATATTGCATCTCATTTTATCCGCAGAAATCAAAAATTAAAATTGTGGCTTGAGTGGTTATTTATCGCTTTGATTTACTTCATCTTATTTATGATTTTGATTTTTGTTATTATTTTTACCTTGGGACTGTTTTCTTAATTTTTATAAAGCACCGCTCCGCTATCCAGCAATAGGTTGGCAATATCAAGCTCTATTCGCTCCAAGGCCAGGGTTAAGGCGGTTTCACCTTGGATATTGAGCCAATTCACATCAACTCCTTCATCTATCAACATTTGGATGGTTTGTAATTTGGTATCATCTTCCATATTTTCATTTAAAATAACGGACATAATAGCCTTATATCCGAAAGTACAGGGAGATGATGCTAACTCTTACCAAACAGCTTCACACAAATTAATTGCATTTTAATTTTTCTGTTCTAGTATGAGCGGTGCAGGGGCGAGTTGCGCCTGTGGAGCATCGAAACTCCATGAAAACAAAAACTCCTTTCACGGGGAGCTATCGAGATAAGCATACTTGTATGACGAATAAGATAGGCTGCGTTTTCACAGTTTCGAACTCCCCGCCTTTTATCTAAAAAGGCGGTTTCTTTTTTAAGAAATTTAGGAGTTTAAAACAATGAACAATTTTTCTTTTTTATTACGACACCAACTGGCTTCACAGCTCAGACAAATCAGGCTTGATAAAAATCTGCCCATCACCGATATTGCCTGCAGGTGCGACTTATCCATTGCCAATATTGATGCCATCGAGCGCGGAGAGGCGCTTTCTTTTAAGAAATATTTCCGCCTTATCAGATTTTATGACAAGAGAATAAAAATACTTCTCTCCGATGAAAAATAAGCAAGCTTTTAACTTAGCTCAGCCAGCTTTTGTGCCTGATCCTCAGCAATCAAAGCATCTATAATCTCGCCCAGAGCATCGCCGCTGACAACCTCATCAAGCTTATATAAGGTGAGGTTAATGCGGTGGTCGGTCACACGTCCTTGCGGATAGTTATAGGTACGAATTCTCTCCGAGCGGTCACCACTGCCGACTTGGAGCTTGCGTTTTTCAGAATAAGCGGCGTCCGCAGCCTCTTTCTGAGCATTGTAGAGTTTGGCGCGGAGTTTGCGCATGGCATTGTCACGGTTCTTAAATTGCGAGCGCTCTTCTTGGGATTCAACCACAATTCCGGTCGGAATATGGGTAATGCGCACGGCAGAGCTGGTTTTGTTAACCTTTTGGCCGCCGGCACCCGATGAACGAAAAGCCTCCATTTTGATATCTGCCGGGTTGATGTAGATATCCACTTCCTCAACCTCAGGCAAAACGGCAACTGTTGCCGCAGAAGTATGCACGCGCCCCTGAGATTCTGTCACCGGCACTCTCTGCACGCGGTGCGCACCGGATTCAAATTTGAGCTTGGAGAACACATTTTTGCCGCTGATGGAGGCTGTGGCCTCTTTGTAGCCGCCGAGCTCATTTTCGCTCACATCCATCACCTCAAACTTCCAACCTTGGAGCTGAGCATAGTGCTGATACATCTCAAACAAAACGCCTGCAAAAAGAGCGGCCTCATCACCGCCGGTTCCGGCTCTTACTTCCAAAATGGCGTTTTTCTCATCTTCTGCATCTTTAGGCAAAAGCAAAATTTTAATTTCTTTTTCCAAATCCGGCATTTTTTCTTTGAGCTCATAATATTCAGCTTCTGCCAAATCTCTCATCTCCTTGTCCAGAGACGAATCTTCCATCATGGCTTTGGCATCGTTCATATTTTGCTCGGTCTTGTTAAAATTATTGATAGCCTCAACCACCGGCGCAAGGGTCGCTAATTCCTTGTTCATTCTAACCAAATCATCGGAAGATACGTTGGGTTCTGAAACCAAAGCTTCCAGCTCATTATAGCGGTTGACGACATTTCCTAGTTTTTCTGTAAAATTCATTTTGTTTGTTCCTTAATTTTGATAAATAGCACATGTTTTATAAAAAAAGAAAACAGCCGAGAGGCTAGAGCTGCCGGCCATTTTCTTGAGATAAAATTTTATGTGCTAATGAACTTCAGCCAAGAACGGATCAAGAGCAATATTCGTTTTCTTGCCGGGTCTTGCAACTTTTGTAAGCTTACCGTTGATGTAGACATCAGCTCCTTCAACTTTGCCCACGGACAAAATCATCCCTTTGCCGCCCTCTGGCACAACATATTCGTCTCCCTTATGCAAAACCTTGCTGATGTAGAGAGTGTCGGCATTTTTAACCTCAATCCAAGTGTCTTCTTTGATTTTGACAACAACGGTCTCATCTTTTTTAGGCTCTTCTGCCGCTACCATAGCATTTGCCTTTTCCGTTTCAGGCTCAACAAAAGAGGCCTCGGTGATGGTTACTTGGTTGTTAACAACTTCCGGAGCAGGAGCCTCAGCGGTGGGTTCTTCTTTTTTTGCTTCCGGCTCAGCGGCAGTTTCCTCTTCAGGAGAAGCGGATAAAGCCTCATTTTCAATCTCAGGTACTTCAGGAGCAACCGTGTAGTCCTCTACCACAAGCGGCATAGCCTCCGACGGGACAGCATCATCTGTTGCCTGTACAGATTCTGTAGTAGAAGCGACAGGAGTTTCCTCCTCTGTAATTTGATTGTTATAAAAATACCACAAGACATAAACCAAAATCAGAGCCAACAGGCTAATAACGAGATATTTGCGGTTAGGAACGGTTGCCTCGCTTTGCGGCTCCAAA
The DNA here is from genome assembly GCA_949290295.1 of uncultured Pseudomonadota bacterium. Lineage (GTDB taxonomy): Bacteria > Pseudomonadota > Alphaproteobacteria > RF32 > CAG-239 > CAZU01. Next base: position 7,641 of record CASERH010000033.1, read on the forward strand.
ACATAAATATTTTTATCAGGATTAGTATTGGTTTCTTCCTTATAGAGTTCAACGATATTGCTGCTGTTTAAGCCCAAGTAATCCGCATAGGAGCGAATAAAGCCAACGCCGTACGGAAAAGGCGGAAGCTCTTTATAATCACTCTCCTCAATAGCCTCCAAATAAAACTTGCGGATACAAAGCCTTTTGGCAATATCTGGCAGACGGAGTCCTTTTTGCAAACGCATCTCTTTGAGCAAAGCACCAACTTTGTTGACTTGTTTTTTCGGTTTTTCGGCTTTTGTTTTTTCCTCTGCCGGATTCTCGACAACGGCTTGTTCTGTTGATTCTGTTTCTGGGCTAACTTTAGCTTTTTTCACGGTATTTTCCTTTTTTAATATCATAGGGTGTTAAAATTGAGCTGATTGTTACATACTTTTTAATAAATTTCAATACCATGATCATAGGCATATGAAATTAATTGTGGGCGCAAAGTCCGTCGATTGGATTTGAGCATGATTTTAACGTAGTCTTCAATGTCATCAAGGTTGGTTGAGCGCACCATACTTTTAACCTTGCCAAAGGCAGAGCCGGACATTGAGAGATTTCGATACCCCAGCCCGATAAGAGCCAAAGCCTCAATCGGATTGGAGGCCATTTCTCCGCACACCGAGCAAAGAACTTTTGCCTTGTTGGCTTGAGAAACAATTTCATGCATAAGTTTTAAGAACGGAGCCGAAAGCACATCATATCTTTCGCTTAGGCGAGGGTTCCCTCTGTCACAAGCAAAGACAAACTGAGCCAAGTCATTGGTGCCAACCGAGATAAAATCAGCCTGTTTTAAGATTGCCTCAAGTTGGAAGACCACGGAAGGCACTTCAATCATCAAGCCGACATTAACTTTTTTAGGTATCGGAGAGCCGCGGCGTTTTTCTTTTTCCAGCTCAAGGGATAAAGTCTCTTTAGCCTCCTCAAACTCAGCCAGATTAGAAATCATCGGAAACATCACATTAAGTTCCTTGCCCGCAGCTGCGCGCAAAAAGGCACAAACCTGCTTACGCAATATTGCGCGGCGGTCCAGTGTGATTCTGATTGAGCGCCAACCGATAGCAGGGTTGTCCTCGCCAACACTTCCCCAGTAAGGGAGCAATTTATCGGATCCGACATCAAGACTGCGAAAGATGACCTTTTTATCTCCTGCGCGGTCCATAAGTTCCCTGTAGTAATTGATTTGCCTCTCCACATCGGGCATGGTTTCAGACGCCATAAACGGAATTTCTGTTCGATAAAGGCCGATACCGTCGCAGTTTGTGGTTTCAATATAGTCCAAGTCAAAAGCAAGCCCCACATTAAGATAAAGGTTGATTCTGGTACCGTCTTTGGTTTCTGCAGGCAAATCCTTAAGTTCGGCAAGCTTGGCTTGCAGCTTTTCTTTTTCTGATATTTTGGCTCTGATTTTTTGCTGGATTGGCTCACTCGGACGGATATAAACATAGCCGTCATTTCCATCAACGGCAATAAGCTCTCCGGTCTTAATTTCGTTGTAGATACCCTTGATTTTAGAAACAACGGGAATACCCAAAGCTTTGGCAACAATGGCCACATGCATGGTCGGCGTTCCGTCTTCAATAATCAAACCGCGGATTTTGTTGTAGTCATAATCCATGAGGTCTGCCGGCCCCATGGTTTGGGCCACCACAATCAAATCCTTGGCATCCAGAGTCGAAACATCTGTCTTATCACCGCTCAAATATCCGAGTAACCTGTCTGCCACATCTCTCAAGTCGTGGAGACGCTCTTTCATATAAGTATCATTGGTGCCGGATAAGCGATTCCACATATCTTCATAGGCGCGCTCAACGGCAGCCTCGGCGGTTAGGCCGCTGGATACATTATCAGCGATTTTCTTGTACCAACCTTTGTCTTTGGCAAACATACGGTAGGCATCCAAGATATCGACATGTTCGCCGATGCCAAGCTTGGTAGAGTTAAATTTCTCATCCAAATCATGGTTCATTTGGGTGTGGGCAACTTCCAATTTGCGAAGTTCTTTTTCTTTGTCCTCGGCAAAGATTTTAGTAACGGCCTGACGGCGTCTATGCACCACGGCGACACCGATTCCATACCCCTTGCTCAAGGCGACGCCTTTGTATTTTTCTTTCCCGGTCTGGCCTCTTTCTTTAATCAGTTCATTTTTAAATTCGTTCATATCATCAGAGGCAACAAGCTCACTCAAAACCATGGCAACGGTTTCAAGAATTTCTATTTGACTAGCGGAATATTCAACATTTTCCTTGTTTTGAAGGGTGATAACGCCGATAGCTCTTCCCCAGCGGATAAGCGGCACTCCGACAAAAGATTTATAAGCCTCTTCCCCCATCTCCGGTTTATAAGAGAAGGCGGGGTGCTTCCACACATCTGTCACTGCCAAAGAGCGGTTGTGCTTTGCCACATCGCCGACTAACCCTTCCCCGAGACGGAGAGATATTTTGTGGTTGGCATCTCTGTTAAAGCCAAAAGAGGCAAAAAGCTCCAAATAGTTATCATCCACCATCACATAGCAGGCGGCGGCATCGGCTTCCATTTGCTTGGCAACCATTGCAATGATCTGATCAAGCTTTTCAGAAACAGGAGCATCTGTTTCGGTAATTTGCCGAAGCAGTCTTAAGATATCCATGGCCTGAGAGATGGCAGGTGACTTCATTATTTTTCCACCCAATACAAAATTAACCTTGCGGAATTAGTTATATTATTTATATTCTCTTACATCAAGTAAAAACTTAATTAAGAAGGGATAAAAAATGGCAAATAACTACAAACGGGGCGACCACGATACTCGCCCTTGGGGCACATGGGAAGTTTTGGATTCCGAGGCTAACTTCTGCGTTAAACGGATAAAGGTGATTCCTGGCGGCAAGTTGTCTTTGCAACTGCATCATTTCAGAAGCGAGCATTGGGTAATTGTAAAAGGAGAGGCGTTGATTACGCTGGGAGACAAGCAAATTGTCAAAAAGGCGGGAGAAAATGTTTTTATCCCGGTAGAGGTTCAGCACCGCATCCAAAACAACACCGACCAAGATGTTGAATTCATAGAAGTACAAATTGGTGATAATTTGGATGAAAATGATATTGTTCGCATAGAAGATGTCTATGGCAGAGTCTAGGACTATGCAAAAAAGAAAAAGCGCCTGGTTCAAGGCGCTTTTTTGTGTTGACTTCACAAGCTAAAATTTTTACTATTCAAAGTAATGTTAATTAAAAAAAGAAGAAGGAAAAATGAATTTTGCAGATTTGGGTTTGAGTGAACAAACCATCAAAGCCATAGATGAGTTCGGCATCAAAGAACCCACTACGGTTCAGGCCGATGTTATCCCCTCCATTTTGGAAGGGCGAGATGTCTTTACGATAGCGCCGCAAGGCTGTGGCAAAACCATGTCATATGTTTTGCCGATATTAGATATCATCAGCCAAAAGAAAGCGCAGACAATATTGATTATCACGCCCAATTCAGAATGCTCAGTCATGACATCTGACCAATTGGCGATTTTTAATAAATATCATGAGATAAATGATGCCACCGTCAAAAATGGGGAAGAAGACATCAGCAGTGAGGCCAATGTCATCGTCGGCTCGCCTGATTTATTGGTAGACGTGGCCGAAAGCGGGCGTGTTGATTTATCCAAGACCAATATTTTGGTGGTGGATGATATTAATTTAATCAAGAAGAACAAACAGCTGCCGAATTTGGAAAAGATTTTGGCAATGCTGCCCTCAGAGAAACAAAATATTGTTTATACCAATCGCCGCTCTAAAGAAACGCAAGATATCTTGGAGAAGATATTAAAAGCGCCTGAGGAAATAAAGGTTGATAAGGCCAAAGAGCAAGAGGCCTCAATGAGTGCTAAACAAGGCCAAAAAGAACCTCAAACCAAAACCAAATCGCAAAGAAAAATTACGGCGGTTGAAGATAAAGAGGCCATAGAGTTAGCCAAAAAGAACAAGGCTTTCAATGGTCGCACACCGAGCTTTATTCTGATAAAAGGCATTCTGGCGGACGAGACAGAGGACGCTAAGGCCTAAGAAGGGTAAAAAAAGAGCCGCCTTGAAAGCGGCTCTTTTTTTACTACCATGGATATCCGTGAATACATTTTTCCGGATTTTTATTGCAATCCGGCTTATTAATCTCATACATAGCTTCTCTTTCCGGAGGCAGGTCGCCAACCGTGCAGGCGCCAATAGCAAGCAGAGCTAGGGTAACAACTATAAAACGCATAATCATATTCCTTTTTTTTACATAACAGCTTTTGAGAGAACAGAGCTCCAAACAAAAAAGACCATACACACAATTCCCGCTCTGGCCAAAAAAGCCAAGATTGGGCTTTTTTCATAAGATCTGGCACTGCGCCAAACAGCGAGCATGATATTCCAAGAATAGGCCGCCAAAATCAATAGGCTGGAGACATAACACAGCGTCCATAAAATACTTAGTTTGGAAGATGTGATGGGATTAAAGTAGTGAAAAAAGAAATTATAGATACTTCTTCCTTGCAGATGTCCATTAAGCAAGTGTCCAAAAATTCTTACGGCGAAGTTAATAATGACAAGGCCCAAAATCCCAAATTTCCAGAAGGTGGCAGCCAAAGAAAGTTCGCCTTTAAAAAGCTTAGAAAGCATTTTTCCTCCTCATGCAAAAGAGACAAAATCATCTGAATAAATTGTATATTTTTTGAGTCTGATAGCAAGTAAATAATAAAAATTGCACACATCAACCATGAAAGGGGGTGATTTATGTGGAAAAGTGGTTGGTTGTTATAGTCAAAAGGCTCGAAAAAATATAGAATTGAAAATGTATATATACAAAGGACTAAAAAGAGGAAATGAGCGGAATCAGTTTAACTGCG
>CASERH010000034.1 GCA_949290295.1 uncultured Pseudomonadota bacterium
AGCCTGATTTGTCTAAGTTGTGTGGCTAATTGACTACGCAGTAAAAAAGAAAAATTTTTCATCGTTTTAAACTCCTAAATTTCTTATTAAAAAGAAACCGCCTTAAACAAATTAAGGCGGGGAGTTCACAACTGTACGAGAACAGTCTGGGTTATTCGTGCAATGCCTTATATCCCCAGCTCCCCGTGAAAGGAGTTGTTCTTTTTCTCGTAAGGAGCTGTGATACTCCGCAGGGGCAACTCGCCCTTGCGGAAATGATATTAGAGCAGAAAAATTAAAATGCAATTAATTTATGCAAGAGGGCAGTATTTGTTTGAATATGGCACACAAGATTAGCGAAACGAACTTCGTGAGTTGAGCGGGTTACAGCTTGCTAATCGCTCCAGGCCGTTGCCTGGCGCATTACGGCTTGGTTATCGCCGTGCGCGTACGCACTAGTTTTTTCTTTTCTTCTTTGGCCTGGAGCTCTTCCAAATCTCTCTCGGTTGCAAGCTTGTCTAAAATGGTTTTAACCACCATGTCTAGCTGCTTGCCTTCTCGATAATCTGCTGGGAGAGCAAAATTTACGCGGTCATCGCTCAGCAGTTTAATGGCATTCTTTTTGTGTTTGCTCTTGGGCTGGTATACAGCTATGGCGTTGCCGCCTCTGGTCTTGGTGAGCTTCATGGAGGGGATATCAGTCATTCCATCACCAAAATATATCATGCGGCGGAAGGGAATGGGGCGTTTTTCGTCTTCCATAAACTCATTGACTGCGCGGTCCTCGGTTTTGCCAAGGCCTTTGTTTATTTTGGAGAGATATTGTGTCTTGGTGGAATAATTTACAACTCTGGCCGGCCAAACAGGGGTGCCATCCTCTCCAAAGGCATAGGAACAACCAAAAACATCTTTGAAATGTTTGCGGATGCTGGAGCCGGCTATAATCTCCTCATAGCCGGAGGATATAATATAGTGTTCAACCTGCAAATCACGCTCTTTGCCATATTCCGTGATACGGTTAAACCAATCTTCTACCCCCTCAAAATAAGTGATGCTCTCCGCCGCTTTTTTGAAATATTCTCGCGTTAACTTAATGCCTTTTTCCTTAGCCGTCTTGATGAAGTAGTACATGCTGCCGGTGACTTGATCAGCACAGTTGTCACGCGACCACTGGTTGGCTTTTTGCCAGAAGGTCTTGGGTTTCATGCCCAAAGAGGGAATCAAGATATAATCTTGCATATAGGTGACGCTTAAGGTTTCATCAAAGTCGTAAATCAGTGCTACTTTTGTTGGGGTTTTTGCCATAATTTTAATATCTCCACTTGCTTTTTGGAATTAATCATTATAAAACTAAGAAGTTAATTTTTTACTAGTTTTATTTAAAGGACAGCGAAAATGCCAGCTACATCTATGGACCAATTGGTTTCTCTTTGCAAAAGACGTGGGTTTATCTTTCAAAATGCCGATATCTATGGCGGATTGCAAGGCGTGTATGATTATGGTCCGCTCGGAGTGGAACTCAAAAATAACCTCAAGGCCGCTTGGTGGCGCTCTATGGTTTATGAGCGTGATGATATTGAGGGGCTGGATGCTGCTATCCTTACAAACCAAAAGGTTTTGCACTACTCGGGACATGAGGATACTTTCTCTGATCCGATGACAGATTGCCGCAAGTGCAAAGGACGTTTCAGAGCAGACCATATCAAAGATGGAAAATGCCCCAACTGCGGTTCTACCGATTTGACAGAGCCGCGCCCGTTTAACTTGATGTTTAAGACTAATATCGGTCCAGTTGATGATGGCTCTTCTTTTGGGTACCTTCGCCCGGAAACTGCTCAGGCTATTTTTACCCAGTTTAAAAATGTGGTTGATTCAACTTCTCGTAAGCTCCCCTTTGGTATTGCCCAGATTGGAAAGTCTTTCCGCAATGAGATTACGCCTCGCAATTTCATCTTTCGTGTCAGAGAGTTTGAGCAGGCTGAGCTTGAATATTTTGTGATGCCCGGCGAAGATGAAAAATGGCACGAAATCTGGAAAGAAGCCAGAATTAAATGGTGGGAAGAACAGGGGCTTAAGCGTGAGCATATGAATATCTACACCACTCCTAAGGATGACTTGGCACACTACGCTAAGGCTTGCTATGACATTGAGTACCAGTTTCCTCATGGAATGGAAGAGCTGGAGGGAATTGCCAATCGTACGGATTATGATCTTGGCAACCACACCAAGGCGCAAGAAGAAATGAACCTTACTTCTCACTGCCATAAAAATCCGGATTCAACCCAAAAACTTTGCATTATGAGCGATGATAACAAATGGGTTGTGCCTTTTGTGATTGAGCCTTCTATGGGTGTGGACCGCGGTGTCTTGGCGGTGATGACTGAGGCTTATACAGAGGAAGATTTGGGCGGCGGAAACAGCCGTGTTGTGCTCAAGCTCAAGAAGCACTTGGCGCCGATTAAAGTGGCAGTTATTCCTTTGAAGAAAAATAATGAGCAAATTATGGCTAAATGCCACGAGATTAAGCAAAATCTGCTCAAGCTCGGTATTGGCCGTGTGGCTTTGGAGAATACCGGAAATATCGGTAAGGCCTATCGTCGCCATGATGAGGTGGGTACACCTTTGTGCATTACCGTTGATTTCGAGACGATAGAGAACCAGCCGGAATCGGTAACAGTGCGTGACCGTGACACGATGGAGCAGACACGTGTTAATGTGGCAGATTTGCCAAACTATTTGCGCAACTACTTTGTTGAGTAATTTCTGGAAAAAAGCCGCTTGTTGAAAGCGGCTTTTTTTAGAGCTTTATTCCTGATATGAGGCTCGGCAGATGCGATCATTTATTGCTAAACCTAATCCCGTCTGCGGGATGGGGGACATCGCTATACCCTTATATTCTTGATGCGTTTCAGCTTCTCTCATATAGGCAAACAAATTGGTGGCGGCCTCATTTAGGTCACCTGAAGGGCTCAAATTTAGGTTCGCTTTTTTTACTTTTCCGAAGCCAATGAAAAATTCATCTTCTTTGACGTCACCTTCTGAGACATTAATTCGCATAGGCATTCTCGGTGCATAGTGCTTCAGCAACTGGCCGGGGGCGCTTGGCTTGTTGGGGTCTCCGTGAGAAATATAAACCTTTTCTCCGGTGTAATCTTCCAGTTCTTCTTTGCTCAAGCCACCGGCACGGAGCATGACCATGTGCGGAGTGGTTAAATCTATAATTGTTGTTTCTACTCCGATTTTGCAAGGGCCGCCGTCTAAAATCATATCAACTTTATCGCCCAAGCTTTCTTGTACGTGTTGGGCGGTGGTAGGAGAAATGCACTTGAAGCGGTTGGCCGAAGGTGCGGCTATCGGCACGCCGGCGGCTTTGATTAACCTTAAAGCTAATTGATGATTGGGCATGCGAACGGCAATGTTGGGAAGCCCCGAGCAGACTAAATCAAGCGAAGAAATATTATCTTTTCTTTTTAACACAAAAGTCAGCGGGCCGGGCCAAAAATGTTTGGCCAAGTCCATAACTCTATCATCTGTTGCGGCATATTCTTTTAAGAAATCTATCTCTGCTATGTGCGATATCAGCGGGTCAAAAGTCGGGCGGCCTTTGGCCTCAAAAATAGAGGCAACGGCTTTGCCGTCATAGACATTGGCCCCGAGCCCATAGACCGTATCGGTTGGAAAAGCAACCAGGCCTCCGTTTTTGATTGTTTCGGCGGCTTGTTGTAGGTTTTTTTCGTTATCTTCGTAAATATTATTGCTCATTTTTATTCCAAGCTCAAAAAATCTGACAAGGCTATCTTACAATTTTTATATGTATTTAGCACTTCAAGAGAGCCTTTGTCAATCCTTTGATAGGCCTTGGCTTCTTCATCCCAGGCCAGATAGTCAAGCTCATCCATACCCAAAATCAGAAGTGTTTCGTGCGGGATATTCTCAATTAAGATATTTTCGTACAAAATATCCATATCTGTCTCATCTCTTGGGTGGAGGCCGAAAAGGTTTACGCCATCATGGCTTAGGGAATTATAAGCATGCAGAAAAGTTATCCAGTCTTGCGGCAAAGGAGGCATGTTGTTGAGCATAAGCTTACGCTGGTACAAAATCACTGCCTCCGTGTCAATCTTTTTTCCCGTATAGGCACCTTTTAGGTGTTTTATCTTATCTAGAACGGTCTGCATGTCTTATCATCAGCTGTTGATTGCTTTGGAGGTATTGGCGCTCTCTTTCGGGGTTGCGTTGGATTTGGTAAAGTTTGTCGTAGCCACCGAAGAAAACAATGTTAGGGTCGGCATCATAGCCATTGCCAAAGTGAAAGGTGCGGTGATGCGGTTGCACAAAAGTGAGCATGGTGTTGGCAAACTGGTTTATTTTGTGCGGCTTTTCAAGCTCTTTGAAGTTGGAGACATTGGTCTTATGATGAAAGTTAAGGGCAGCATCGCAACTTCCGCGCTGCATCTTCTGGCGTACTTCTTCTATATATTCCGGCTTATAGTTCAGCATTCTCATGACTTGTTCAAATTCTTTGCCATAGCAGGCATCAAACATCTTGAAGTTTTGGGAACGCTGACATTCAAACGGTTGGGTCTGATGTCTTTTGCTCCAATTGTATAAAACCTCGGCAAAGTCAAAAAAGTTCATCTGTCCGACAATTTCGGGCGGAATATTTTGCAATGCCAATTGCTCCTGAATGTAGGGCTGGCAGCGCTGGTAGTTGCTAAATCGCCGCATGAAAAGCCAAGAAGGGGATTGGTATAAGAGATAATCCTCCGGTTTGTACAGCGACATGCTTTCGTTGCCGTCTGCTTGGTTTTGTTGTTCAGATACAATTTGACGAGAGCGGGCATAAGCTTCGGAGTAGTCTGTGTCTGCCGGCATATGAAATTTTCCATCCCAATCAAGGCGGATAAGCCAGCTTTCTTCTCGGTTGGCTTTCTCTACTTCAACCTCCGGGCGGTGAGGGTGGATATTAACAGAGGCCAAAAAAAGGTGAATCTCGTTTTTGAGGTGCGTAATGCTTTTGGGTTTTGTGCGCTTAGGTTGTGCATCGCTTTTCTTTTTGCCGATGGGGCGGTCTTGTTTAAGCTGGGCATTGGCCAGAGCATCTAATTTGTCGCGAATGGCTTCTACCAAGTGTCTCTCGGCATTCAAACGTTCGGGCAATTTAGACTTACTCAAGTATGGCATTACTTTTGGTTTCTTTTTGCTTTTTGTGTTTTTCTGTCTAAATTATACATCTTCTGTTTCATATTTCTACAATTTTTTATCATTTGTGGAGAAAAATTTTAAATCTTATTCTTTTTTTAAGGAGATGAGCCTATAAATAACTTAAAAGCAATCATTTAGGCGAGGGAAAAATGTTGGAAGTTGTGTTTACGAGCGGTAGAATCGGAGCAGGGGCTGTCAAGGTTGTCGGTGTGGCTGAAAATACGCGGATTAATTCTTCTTTTTTGAGCAGGGAAGAAAATTCACTGCTTAAAAAAGCTGCTCAACAGTCTGATTTTAGTGGTGAGTTTGGTACATTTGCTGAGGTTTATTCTAAAAATACTAAAATCATCGCCATCGGTTTGGGCAAAAAGATTGATGTTCTTTCGCTTAAGAAAGCAGGAGCTCTTCTGGCTGAAAAACTTTTTCATGACGAGGTGGCGGTTTATTTTGCAGAGCCCTTAAAAAATTGCAAATTAACCGAGGCTGAAATTGCTAAATCTCTTGCTTTGGGGTTGCAACTTGGGGCATATCGTTTCGATAAATATTTTACCTCTAAAAAAGCTGATGAATATCCAAGCCTTGAGCAGGTTATTTTCAAGCTCAAAAATCCGGACAAAGCCAGAGAGGAATATAAAAATATGGCAGCTCTTGCCAATGCCGTGCGCTATACAAAAGATCTGGTTAATGAACCGGCGAATTTCCTGACCCCTGAGACTTTTGCCGCTGATATCTTACGACTTAAATATCTGGGGCTAGAGGTTGAGGTTTTGGAAGATGCTGCTTTGCAAGAAAAGGATTTTTCACTGGTGCGCGCGGTAGCTAAAGGCTCCGTTCAAGCCCCAAAGGTTGTGGTGATTAAATGGAAGGGTAACCCGAAATCTGATGATTGGGATCTTGGATTGGCCGGAAAAGGGGTTACATTTGATAGCGGTGGTTTGGTGCTAAAAACTTTTGCCGGGTTGCAGAATATGAAAAGCGATATGGCCGGTGCGGCCGTGGTGGTTGCAACTCTTAAGGCTTTGGCGCTTCAATGCTGCCACAAAAATATCATCGGCGTTATTGCCTTGGTGGAAAATATGCCGGGGGGTGATGCCATGAAGGTTGGTGATGTCTATGCTTCAATGTCGGGGCAAACGGTAGAAATTAAAAATACCGATGCCGAGGGGCGTTTGCTTATGGCAGACTTGTTGTGGTATTTGCAAAAGGAATATGATGTTACAAAAATTATTGATGTTACAACTTTGGGCGGTTTCCATGCCGTTTTGCGGGATAAATATGCAGCCTTGTTTTCTAATACGGAAGTTTTGCAAAAAGCATTAATAGCTGCCGGGCAGAAAACAGGTGAAAATTTGTGGGCTTTTCCTTTGGATATTTTCCCCGATAAGGCTTTGGCTTCAAATGTTGCTGATATGGTTAATTCACTTGGGCCATCGCAGCTTGGAAGTGCTGTTTTAGCCATTGCTTTTCTGAAACGTTTTATCCGCAAAGGTACCAGGTGGGCTCATATAGAGATAAGCAACATGAAGTCAGATGAAAAGGGTATGGCTACCGGTTTTGGAGTGGAACTCTTAAATTCATTTATTAATGAGGATTTGTAAGCTATGCAAATGGATGTCAGAATTAAACAATTAGCAGAAAATATTATCAAAAAATCAATCAAGCTCAAAAAAGGTGAAAAAGTCTATATCGAAGGGTTTAGTGACTCTGTTAAAGACTTGTTCCAAGAGCTTATTCGCCAAGCCGTGAAAGCGGGTGCTATTCCTTATTGGCAGTTTAATGACAATGCCTTTATCAAGGCTTTGGTTGATAATGCCTCTGAAACGCAAATGAAAGAGTTTGGGCAGATGCAGGCCAGAATTATGGCTGAATGCGATGCCTATGTGGCGGTGCGCGGGTATGATGATTTGTTTGTGATGTCTGATATTAAACCCAAAAAGCAGGCTCTTTACATGAAGCATTACTACACGCCGGTGCATTTTAATATAAGAGTGCCGAAAACCCGTTGGTGTGTTTTGCGCTACCCTAATAAAACCATGGCGGCGGTTTCTAAAATGTCGGTTGAGACCTTGGAGAATTTTTATTTTGATGCCTGCTTGGTTGATTATGCCAAAATGGGTAAAGCTATGGAAGCCTTAAAAAAACTCATGGAAAAGACAGACAAGGTCAGAATTGTGGCTCCAGAAACAGATTTGTCTTTCTCGATTAAGAATATTCCGGTTATTGCAAGCCAGGGGACCCATAATCTGCCCGACGGCGAGGTTTATACCGCGCCTGTCAAAAACTCCATCAACGGTGTTATCCAGTTTAACACCGACACACTTTATGAGGGCGAATTTTTCTCTCGTATACGCTTAGAATTTAAAAACGGAAAAATTATTAACGGCACCTCTGCTGCTAATAATCAGCGGTTTCAGCAAATCTTGAACCATGATGAGGGAAGCCGCTATATCGGCGAATTTGCTATTGGGGTTAACCCCTATGTGGTGAAGCCGATGCTTGATATTTTGTTTGATGAAAAAATCAGCGGCTCCTTGCATATGGCTATCGGCAATGCCTATGAAGAGGCTTTTAACGGTAATCGCTCCGACAATCACTGGGATTTGGTGCTCATCCAGACCAAAGAATGGGGTGGGGGTGAGATTTGGTTTGATGATAAACTCATCCGCAAAGACGGCAAATTTGTTTTGCCGGAGCTTAAAAAACTTAATCCTGAGAATTTAAAATAACAAAAGGGGGCTTTTAAAGCCTCCTTTTGTTAAGCAGTGCGTTGGCGAGGTCATCAATGTAAATACCTTCTTCATCAGATTTGACAATGAAGCGTTGGTCTTTGTATTTCATGATCTCTCCAACCTCAAGTGGAATCAGATGTAAATCCGGCCTTTTGTATTGAAGAAGTATGTTAATATCTTCAATAAACACCGGGAGAAGAAATGAGAAACTGTTTCCAGTTTGGAAATCTTCCCTATATCCGCTCCAGACGTAGCCAATTAACGGGTGTTCTCTGCTTATCTCATAGGCCTTGCAGAGAATAAATTCACTCCCCCCAAAGCCTACACTTTCTGCCGCCATTTGTGCTATGGTTTGGCTGAAAATGACAGCCAATTGCTTGAAACACAAACCACGCCCTACTTGCTCGGCCGCAACAAGAATTTCTCCCTGGCACGGGAAAAAAATTCCCTTTTGGATTTGAATCCTTTTTTCCTCTTCAAAGACGATTGCTACATCTTCGTGGGTGCCATATGCCGGTAAAACGTAAGTCTCATCTCCGTCTCTGGCAATCCAATTAAGTACTTTGATGTGTGTTCCCTTGTAAAAATGCAGGTAAGGAACAGGATCCAGCAATTTATGGGTGCGATGATAAAGTTCTATCCTGGCCGTTACCCAGTCGGGAACCAAGCAAAGTGTTGGTTCTACGAAATATTGATCCATTTGTTTTTGTTTTTAGGTGATTCTACGCATAACGGATATATTTCCATTCCGTTTTCTCCGTTTTCAACTTTCCAGAACATTCGATTACGTTTAAAAACATCTCCGTTATTTAAAAAATGAAATTTGTAGATAGCGTCCTTCTCAATCACAACATTGTCCTTTCTAAAGATTGTTATTATGTTGAGTTTATTTATAACCCATCCAACAAAAACAACCTTGCTATAGAGGTTTCGTTTGGTGATTATAGCTAGCTGTATTGTCTCTATCTCCTTGTTCATGATTTTTTTGTAGATGCTTTCGGCAAATTCAGCATTGAAAATAATATCAATCCGTTGTATTTCGCCTTCTGCATCAAGGTAGTAGGCGTTGTCTTCTGTTAGAAAAATAGAGTCTTTCTTTATGGATATAAAACTCTCAATTTTAGGAAGCTCCTTGTTAGCAAAGGATTTGAAAACAGGAAATGAAATTTCTTGTTCCGGTGTGTAACAATGCCAAACAATGTAGTTCCCTTCTGCCGTTGTGACAAAACCGATATCTATCGGACCTTCGTGTCCTTTTTCACGGAAAACGGAAGTTGCTTCTTGCCTTGAGAAACATTCCTCCGGTTTTGTAAACATCTTTCTCATAATAGGCATATTTTTAGGTTAAATAATTTTTTTTGTTTGAGAATCAGTTTAGAACTCTGGACATAATTTTGTCAATAAAAAAAGACACCCTCATCGCTGAGAGTGCCTTTTTTGTGTTTTTTAGCCTTGTTATTCGGCTACTTTGAACTCGGCCATGTGCTCAAGCAGAGAACGTTTTTCGTTTACATTCTCCTGGGCTTTGTTGACCAAGGTCTCATAACGCTCCGGATTTTGCTTGTTTACAATCTGGAAGCGGGTCTCGTTTGCCATATACTCTGCCAAAGGTTTGGTCGGAGCTTTTGAATCCAACATCAAAGGTGCTTTGCCTTCTTTGATGTTTTCTGGATTGTAGCGATACAACGGCCAAGAACCAGATTCAACAGCAGCTTTTTGGTGGGTTAAACCATCAGCCAAGTTGAAGCCTTGGGCAATACAGTGAGAGTAAGCAATGATGATGGAAGGACCATCATAGGCTTCTGCCTCGTTCATGGCTTTGATGACTTGGCTGTCGTTGGCTCCGATAGATACTTGAGCAACATATACATTGCCATAAGACATGGCTATCATTGCCAAATCTTTCTTCGGCAATGATTTACCGGCTGTGGCAAACTTAGCAGAGGCGCCCATCGGGGTTGCCTTGGATTGCTGACCACCGGTGTTGGAGTATACACCCGTATCCATTACCAAAATGTTGATGTTTTTGCCAGATGCGATAGCGTGGTCAAGACCGCCAAAGCCAATATCATAGGCCCAGCCGTCACCACCCAAAATCCATACGGATTTCTTAATCAGGTAATCAGCCAGTTTATCCAAATGTTTGGCTTCTTCGCTGTTGATGCCGGCAAGCTTGTCTCTCAATTCTTTAACCAGAGTGCGCTGCTCGTCAATCTCAACATCGGTCGATTGCGGGTTGTTCAACAATTTGTCTGCCAACTCAGCACCAACTTTGTCTTTCAAGCCCTCAAGCAAGGTTCTTGCAAAGTGAGTCTGTTGGTCAATTGAAAAACGCATACCCAAACCAAACTCAGCATTGTCTTCAAACAAAGAGTTTGACCATGCCGGGCCATGACCTTTTTCATCCTTGGCATAAGGTGTGGTCGGCAAGTTACCGGAGTAAATTGATGAACATCCGGTTGCGTTGGCTACAACCATGCGGTCACCAAACAACTGAGTCAACAATTTAACATACGGGGTTTCACCGCAGCCAGCGCAAGCACCAGAGAACTCAAACAAAGGTTGAATCATCTGGGTGGTCTTGGGAAGATTCTTTGCAACTTCGGTACGTTTTACATACGGCAAGGTCTCAAAGAAATTCCAGCAAGCTTTTTGCTCATCCAAATGGTTCTCAATGTGATCCATATTGATGGCTTTGCGCTCCGGATTAGCCTTGTTCTTAGCCGGGCAAGCAGATACGCAGATACCACAGCCAGTGCAGTCTTCAGGAGACATTTGCCAAATGAACTGTTTGCCTGCAAACTCTTTGCCTTTGTAAGGAGCTGATTTGAAGCCTTTGGGGGCATTCTTCAACTCTTCTTCGGTGGCAACCTTCATGCGGATAACACCATGCGGGCAAACAAGAGAGCATTTACCGCATTGAATACAGGTATCAGGATCCCATACCGGAATTTCAGTGGCAATGCAGCGTTTTTCGTATTGAGTGGTGCCTGTCGGCCAGGTGCCGTCAACAACTTTTTCAAAAGCGCTAACGGGGAGTTCATCACCACGGTTGGCAATAATTTCAGCTGTTACCTTTTGGATGAATTCCGGAGCATCTGCCGGTACAGGCAATAAGCGGTGGAATTTAGAGGTAACTTCTGACGGATACTCTACCTTGTGCATGTGAGCCAAAGAGGCATCAACAGCGGCAAAGTTCTTTTGAACAATGGCATCGCCCTTCTTGCTGTAGGTCTTCTTAATGGCATTCTTAATCTGCTCAATAGCTTCATCTTTGGGCAGAATGTTAGAAATGGCAAAGAAGCATGCTTGCATGATGGTGTTAATGCGCTGACCCATGCCGGTTTCACGAGCAACTTCTACGGCGTTGATGGTGTAGAAGTTCAATTTCTTTTCAATAATCTCTTGTTGAACTTCTATCGGCAGGTGATCCCATACTTCCTCTGCACTGTAAGGTGCGTTCAACAGGAAGGTGGCTCCCGGTTTGGCAATTTTCAAAATGTCAACTTTTGCCATGAACGGGAATTGGTGGCAAGCCACAAAGTCGGCCTTGTTAATCAGGTAAGCCGCTTTAATCGGGTTGTCTGAAAAACGCAGGTGAGATGTGGTCATAGAACCAGATTTACGAGAGTCATATACAAAGTAGCCTTGGCCATATTTTCCGGCATCTTCAGCAATAATCTTAATGGAGTTCTTGTTGGCGCCAACCGTTCCGTCTGCACCCAAACCATAAAATACGGCGCGGACAACATCTTTGCCTTCAGTGTCAATATCATCACTGTAGGGCAGAGAAGTGTGGTTAACATCATCGTTGATACCAACAGAGAAACCGTTAATCGGTTTGGCAGAAGCACCGTTGTCATATACGGCACGAACCATTCCGGGGGTGAACTCTTTTGAGGACAA
>CASERH010000035.1 GCA_949290295.1 uncultured Pseudomonadota bacterium
TTGCTCCAAAAATTCCGTAGCACTTTCCAATGCCGTAGTTGCCGCTTTTATCGTGCTTACAGCCTGCCCCATGGAATCCAATAGAGCATTCAAATCATCGGCACGATTATTCAGTGAAAGAGCTGTGTAGTAAGAACTTGGGTTATCTATGGCGGAATTTACTTTGTTTCCCGTCGCTAGTTTATTTTGAGTAGAGGAAACCTGCCCGCTGATATTTTGCAGGCTCAACAAATTCGACCGCATGCTCGCAGTTAAGCTGATTCCACTCATTAGTCCTCTACTAATTATATTTGGTACCAAGCTAAATTGTATCTTTTTTTCTAACTCATGACCAGAATAACAGAGGACTTTTCCACATAAATCAAAACCCCCGTTTTTTTCAAACGGGGATTCTTGATTTTATCGCCTATGATGCGGCTTTGTCTTCTTTCTTCTTTAAGATAAACTTGGGCTCCTTGTCATCGTTTATAACGTGCTCGTCTATGATAATCTCCGCAACGTCTTTTTTATCAGGAATATCATACATCAGCTCAAGCAAGTTATCTTCCATAATGGCGCGCAAACCTCTGGCTCCTGTCTTGCGCTCTATTGCTTTCTTGGCTATGGCCCGCAGAGCTTCATCCGTAAATGTCAGCTTGACGCCTTCCATTTCAAACATATAGACATATTGTTTGACCAGTGCATTCTTGGGCTCGGTTAGAACTTTTACCAATGCTTCTTCATTCAAATCACCCAAGGTGGCAATAATTGGCAAGCGCCCAACAAACTCAGGAATAAGACCGTATTTTAGCAAATCTTCCGGCTGAACATCTTTGATAATATCTCCGATACTGCGCTCCTCTTTGGTGGCAACCTTGGCTCCAAAGCCAATGGAAGTTTCTTTGCCGCGGCGGCTTACAATTTTCTCCAAGCCGGCAAAGGCTCCTCCGCAGATAAACAAGATGTTTGTCGTGTCTACATGCAAAAATTCTTGCTGCGGATGTTTGCGTCCTCCTTGCGGCGGAACATTGGCAACCGTACCCTCTATAATCTTCAGCAAGGCTTGTTGCACGCCCTCGCCTGAAACATCTCTGGTGATTGAAGGGCCATCTGTTTTGCGAGTAATCTTGTCTATCTCATCTATATAGACAATTCCTCTTTGGGCCTTCTCAATATCATAGTTGGCGTTTTGCACCAATTTCAAAATGATATTCTCAACATCTTCACCAACATAACCGGCTTCCGTCAATGTAGTGGCATCTGCTATGGCAAACGGAACATCCAAAATCTTGGCTAAAGTTTGCGCCAAAAGTGTCTTACCGCTACCGGTTGAGCCAATCAAAATAACATTGGATTTGGCAATCTCTACATCCTTATTGCTCTTTTGCGAATTTAGCCGCTTATAATGGTTGTAAACCGCAACTGACAAAACCTTCTTGGCGTGCTCTTGGCCAATTACGTATTGGTCCAAAAACTCTTTGATTTTTGACGGTGACGGCAAGCTTCCGCTCTCTGAGCTGATGCCTTCCGCCTTGTTCATCTCGGCCATTTCATCTGCAACAATATTTATGCATACTTCTATGCATTCATCGCAGATATAAACACCGCGGCCGGCAATCAGCTTCTTTACCTCATTTTGGCTCTTGCCGCAAAATGAGCAGTGCAGCAGTCCGTCTTTGTTCTCTTTATCTTCACTCATGGTCTGATCCTATTTCATTACATCTTCACGGGACGTTACAATATGGTCTACCAAACCAAATTTTTTGGCTTCTTCAGGTGTCATGAAGTTGTCTCTTTCCATTGCCTTTTCGATGACAGATAACTTCTGACCCGTTTTTTCAGAATATATCTTATTCAAACGTTTTTTCATATTCAAAATCAAACGAGTGCGAATCTCCATATCTGTGGCTTGGCCTTGGAAACCGCCGGAAGGCTGATGAATCATTATTTGCGAATTGGGCAAAGCAAATCTCTTGCCTTTGGCTCCCGCAGCAAGCAACAATGACCCCATTGAGCATGCCTGACCAATGCACAATGTATTTACATCGCAGCTAATGTATTGCATAGTATCATACATGGCCATACCGGCTGTCACAGAACCTCCGGGAGAGTTGATATACAAGAAAATATCTTTCTTGGGATTTTCTGATTCCAAAAATAGCAATTGAGCACACACTAATGATGAAACCTCATCATTGACCTCGCCTGTCAAAAATATAATCCGCTCTTTTAACAATCTTGAATAAATATCAAAAGAACGCTCTCCTCTTGAGGTCTGCTCTATTACCATCGGCACAAGCGCGCCGTCATAAATCTCATGTTCTCTCGGGTTAAACATTAGCTTTTCCTTCTCTTATTTCAATTCTTATCAATATAAGCACAATATACTCAATAATTTATTAAGAAAAGGAAAAAAGCAAATCTTTTTTATCTTATTTATTCTTTTTTGGCCACCAGCAACAGATTTTTCCCAAGCAACCTTCCTTGGCTTAAAAAATCTGCCAAACGGCTTAGCGGAAACAAAAACCTATCATAAAACCAAACTGATTTCTTACTTAATTTTCCGCTCTTTTTTGACACCAACTTAAACAATATTGCCGCAAACCAGCCAACAAAATCCTCATAACGACAATCTTTCACCACAAACCCTGCCGCACTTACCTTCTTTAACAAATCTTCTTTTTCATAACGTCTGAAATGCCCAACCTCTTCATCCATGGCCGAATATAAGCAGGCAAAAGCCGGAACATATATCAGAATCACTCCCCCTCTTTTTAATTTCTGCCAAAGCAGTCTTAAAACATCTTCATCTTTTTCTATGTGTTCTAAAACATTTAAGCTATAGATGAAGTCAGCCTCGTTATCTGCCAAACATTCAAGCGATTTTACTTTTTCCAGGCCTTGCAAATACTCCTGCATATTTTCTGCCGGCTCAATACACACAACCTTTTTATTGCTTTGTTTTTCTACCTCTTTGGCAAAACTCCCGTTGCCGGCTCCAAAATCTATTATCCTCTCCGCTTTGGCAGGCATATTGTTTATAATCTTTTCAACCAGCCAAGAATTATAATTTTTGGCGGCTTGCATTGCCTCAAGATTATCTGCGCCGGCATAATCCATACCTATTCTCCGGGAAGTTTATAATTCAAATAGTGCAGACGTCTATTCTCGTGGCGGCTTTTACTCTGAGAATCCAAAATAAAACCTACCAGCAAACAAATGCCGAAGCAAATCATCAGCCCCATCGCCAAAATAGAGCGCGGAAGCCACGGAACCGTCCCGGTCTCAAAATAGTGCGAAATTACCGGAACTCCTAAAACCAATGATAGCACAAAAAACACTGCCGAAATGGCGCTGAAAAACAACATCGGACGTTCGTCTTTTACCAGATTCACAATCATCAGCAAAATCCTCACCCCGTCTTTGATTGTCGATAGCTTGCTCACGGAACCAAGCGGGCGCGCAAAATAGTCCGTATCTACCTCCCGCATCGGGATTCTTGATGAGAGGGCATGAACCGTTAGCTCTGTTTCTATCTCAAACCCGCTTGAAGCCGCAGGAAAGGTCTTAACAAAACGGCGGCTGAAAACTCTAAAACCAGACAACATATCCGTCAGATGGTGATGAAAAAAGCACTGCACCAGCTTGGTCAAGGCCACATTTCCCCAACGATGCCCAACCCGATAGGCCGCCAAATCAACCTCTTTGCGCGCGCCTATCACCATATCCAAATTGTTCTCGGTCAACGTCTTTATCAACAATGGCGTTTTGGCAATATCATAGGTCTTGTCGCCATCGCTCATCACATATATATCCGCATCTATATCAGCAAACATTCTCCTGACAACATTGCCCTTGCCCTGGAGCTCTTCCTGCCGCACAATGGCTCCTGCTTTTTTGGCCTCTTCGGCTGTATTATCCGTGGAGTTATTATCATATACATAGACTTCCGCCTCAGGCAGAACTTCCTTGAGCTCCTCAACAACTTCTCTTATCGCCATTCCCTCATTATAACAAGGAATGATAACCGCCGTTCTTAATTTCTTCATTGATACCTCCAACGAAAAACTGATTTGACATCTTCTTTGGGAACGCACAATACCCAGTTCATTACATTATTTATCAGCCAATGGCACTCTAAATCATCTTGTTTGGCATATTGACGATATTTTCTGATGCGGCTTATTTTTCCGAGCTCTAACGAAACTAGCGTCACCCTGGGGCGATCGTTTTTTGTAAGATAATTTTGTTTGATCTCTTGCCATTTCCCGTGTCGAAAAACTTTTCCCTCGTGATTAAAGCCGTTTGTTTCCATCAATATTCCCTGGACGTTTGTGTGTTTATTAAACAAAGGCAAGGCTCCGGCAACTGGAAGCTCATACATTTGCAAAATGGTATCTTTGGGTAAAGAAATGTCCTCCATCTCTGCAAATTTTTGAAAACGCCCGTATTTTTTTATATATTTTTTATCTTCTTGCAGCTCCGGCCACAATTTTTCAAAAATAGAAAATGTCTGGTTGACCATATCCCTCCTATCCCAACCACCACTGTAGTGTAAGGTTGACAATAAAATATAGCTTACTACAATCATTAACGATATGATGACACTTTGCCGTATATTTCCTTTTGGGGGATATATGGCCATGCCTACTTTGACAAAAACAATACCCGACACCAACGATATCGGAATGTAATAGCGCAAAATGCTAAACAGCAATAACCAACTTATGTAAGAGCACACACACAAAGCCAAAAATACCGTCATCAATCTTGAGGGGGCTTTTAATTTATATTTTTTTCTACATAGGCTTGTTATGCAATAGATTAAGTAGCAAACAAACAAAATATATAATAAGAGATTGCGATAATCTGCGATCATTACACCGCCTTCGGCTTTTAAATTTAACGAGGCGGCATAAAATGGTTGAAAAATATAAGCTAAAATGCTTTTTGGTAAATATGTTTCATCCCTGAAGCTTCTTAAATCAAAGTATTCTGATTGAAATATATTATTAAACAAAGGGAAAAAAGGATTGCCAAAACTCTCATACAACCGCCACATCCAAAAGCCGTTGGTGAGTAAAAAACCTAATAAGCCTCCTAGTACAAAAAGCCCTAATACCTTTGAAAATGGCCGCAAAAGTCGATAGCATAGAATTAATGCCGCACCGCTCGAAATGCAATACGTTATTGCTGTCAGCTTCAATCCTGCCGCACTCCCGAGTAAAAATCCTGCGATTAAGAAAACGCGACCATGCAGCATCATAGTGGAGTTGTTTTTTATCTCTCTTAATATCAACCACCACGAAATCAAAACCAGCAATGACACGGACATTTCGTTTGTTGAGGTACCAATTTGTATAAAAAACGGCCAAGATGTTATACCAAAGACAAAGGCTAATCCTGACAAGCCATAGTCTTTCCAACTATTTTCGCTAAAAAATAATCGAATAATCTTATAAAAAACAAAGGCAACCGCTCCGGCCCAAAAGCCTTGGACAAAGACTATGACCCCAGGGTGTTCATTCCACGCCTCAAACATCAGATATAGCGGCAAATCTATCAACGGATTGAAAAAGCTGTTAATCCCTGCCGGCACCACATCATAACCCCAGCGGTCATTCAAAAATGCCCAAGGGTTGTAAAAATGGTAGTTGGCCCAATCCCACAAAACCTCAAATTTGTAGTGCACACTTATGGCGCCAAACACTACCAAAAATAAAATCAACTGTGTTAAATTTGATTTGCAAAAGCGTCTTAGCATCTTCTTCTCCCTTGTCTTATCATAATCTTGCTTCTCTCTTTTGCAATTTTTTTTAATAACTAATCCCCACCAGGCAAGCGCCTGGAGGCAAAACTTAGCCGTAAGCCGTAAGACTAAAAAGCCGCTCCTCACAAAGCGGCTTTTTACGGCTTGCTGGCATCTGTGCCCTATCCTAACAATCTTTGCCCTCTTGCACAAATTAATTGCATTTTAATTTTTCTGCTCTAATATCATTTTCGCAGGCGCGAGTTGCTCCTGCGGAGTGTAACGGCTCCTTAGCGTAAAAGAACAACTCCTCTTTTGGGGAGCCGGGGGTATAAGGCTATGCTCGAAGAACCCGGACTGTCACGCTACAGTCGTTAACTCCCCTCCTTGATTTTTCAAGGAGGTTTCTTTTTTTTCAAGAAATTTAGGAGTTTGAAACGATGAAACATCAAAAAATTCAAGAAGCCTGGCGGCAAGAAATCGGCCTGCAACTAAGGCAAATCAGGCTAGAGAAAAAGCATACAATCCGCCATGTGGCGGAACAATTAAAATTTCCCGTTGATTGGATTGATATAATTGAATGCGGCGGTAAGCTCTCTTTGAAAAAATACTACCGCCTCATTGAGTATTACGGCAAAAAAATTCATATCCAACTAACTGACTAGCAAAAAACCCCGTTTAGATATTCCAAACGGGGTTTTAGTTGCTTTTATTCTAACTTAAGCTGACTTTTTAACAGCCTTCTTCTTGGCCGGTTTCTTAGAATTTTCTTCCTCGTCAAACTTATAAAGCTCTTCAACAGAGACAATTTTGTCGGCCACATTGGCTTTGCCAATGATGTAGTCTACAATCTTCTCCTCAAAAATCGGAGCTTTCAGGCCGTCTACGGCAGCCTTGTTCTTCAAGTAGTAGTCCAAAACCACCTTCTCTTGGCCGGGATATTTCTTGGCCTCTTTCATGATAGCCTCGTTGATATCCTCCGGCTTGATGCTGATTTTGGCATCTTGGCCAACTTCTGAAAGCAAAAGCCCCAGCTTAACACGGCGCAAAGCTATGTTCTTGTATTCTTCCAACAACTCTGCTTCCGGTTTATTCTTCTCTGAAGCATCTAATTGATTATATTTCTTAGCCTGCTCATATTGGTCTACAATGGCTTTGTATTCTGCATCTACCAAAGAAGCCGGAGATTCAAAATTGTACTCATTGTCCAAAATATCCAACAACTGGCGTTTAATCTTCATCCGAGAAGCATTCTCATAGTCAGACTTAATCCGGTTTCTGATATCTTCTTTTAACTTCTCTAAGCTCTCGGCACCTACTGATTTGGCAAATTCATCATTGAGCTCAACAGCCTTCTTCTCTCTGACCTCTTTGACATCAACCGCAAATACGGCATCTTTGCCTGCCAAATCTTTGGCATGGTAGTTCTCAGGGAACTTAACTTTTACATCTACATGGCTGCCGGCATCTGCTCCAACCAATTGGTCCTCAAACCCCGGAATAAATGAGCCGGAACCCAACTCTAACGGATAGTTGCTGCCCTTGCCGCCTTTGAACTCCTCACCATCAATAGAGCCAACAAAGTCTATCATTACGACATCACCTTTGGCAGCCTTTTTGCCTTCTGCAACAACAGTCTCACGGTTGGCCTCTGAAATATACTTCAAAGCTTTTTCAACTTCCTCTTCAGGAACTTCGGCCATGTATTTATCCAAATTAATCTTTGAGAAATCTCCCAATTTAATCTCAGGCAAATTCTCCAAGCTTACGTCAAACTCCAAATCCTTGCCGTCTGAAAAAGAAGTAATCTTAACATCAGGCTGAGTAGCCGGGCGGAGCTTGTTTTGGCTGATAACTTCTGCCGTGCCTTCTCTTACGACATCTTCTATAACCTCACCAATCACGCTGTCATGGTATTTTTTCTTCAACATTGCAAAAGGAGCTTTACCTGCGCGGAAACCCGGCATTTTGGCGGTCTTGGCAACCTGTTGAATCTTGGCATCTATCTTGGCCTCAAAGTCTGCAGCGGGAACCACAACTTTGTATTCTCTCTTAAGGCCTTCTTTTTTGGCTTCTGTTATCTTCATTAATATACACTCTTTTCAATATTTATCGGTTAAACCACTGATATCCACTAAAATAGATGGTGCGGATGGGGAGACTCGAACTCCCAAACCTTGCGGCACCAGAACCTAAATCTGGCGTGTCTACCAATTTCACCACATCCGCGGATATCCTCATTATTTGCCTTGCATACTACATAATTATTTTTATAAATCAAGCATAAATTCACAATCAAAACAAAATTATTGTAATGTTTGGGAATATTTTATAAGATGAGTGCAGATTATTTTTGTTTTTCTTTAAGCTTGAGGAGTAAACCTTTGTTTTCCGCCCGTATTAACAGATTTTTGATTTGCTCAACCGCTGTTGCTCTTATCTCCGGCTGCGCAATTTTGGAGAAAAAAGACTCGGATGAGGAATCTAGCTGGATTGTCAGACAATTTGAAAAAGACGGCGCAAAAGAGGCCTCTAAGGCTACTATGGCCTACTCCGAAGGTGAGTTCAAAAAGGCCCTCGAGCTGGCTTCTGAATCTTTGAGGGATAATCCCAGAAACCAACAAGCCCTCTTGGTGGGAGCTCTTGCGGCTGAGAATTTGGGCCGCATTAACCGCGCTCGCCAATACTATGAAGACCTCATCATCATCGACAGTTCTGATATGTCTATTTTGGGCAGCGCTAACGGAACACCGCAAAAAATCTCCCAAATTGCCAAAGATCGCTTGCGTGCAATTACCATCCAGCAGAGCGAGTTGGTGATTGAGAACAAAGACGGCGCCAAAAACTTTAATATTTCTAAAGCTGCTGGCGATGCCCAGAGCAAGGCCACCATTACCAACGCTCTCAAGCGCAAACCTGCCGCAGCTCCCCAAAAAGCTTTCACCCCGCCGATTGATGACCTCTTTACCCAAGAAGAACAAAACATCATCTCTCGCTTTTTGGTTATGAAAGAGTTGGCGGAAAAAGACTTTATGACCAAAGAGGAATTTCTTTCCCGCCGCAATGCCAATATCGGAGGCTTACTCCCGCTCACCAAACAGCCGCCGGCTGTCGGCATTGATACTCCGGTTCCCTCGCCCGAGCTTATTGTTGAGCGCATCAATGTCTTGAAAGAAGGTGTTGAATCAAGAGCTATCACCCCGAGAGAATTTGCCGCTGAGCGCGAAGTTATTATTGAGGCTTTGTTGCCGCCAAACCCTAGAACCAGAATGAAGCCCAAGGCTCCTTCCAAGGATATTCTCGGTGCGGCTAAGGATTTGCGCAAGTTAGAGGTTCTCTACCAACTCAACCTTATCACCTCCGGTGAGAAAGAGGCTGAGAAAAAGGCGGTTGAAAAATATTTGGGCATCAACCGCGAGGCTCCCAAGGCTCAGGCCACTCCGGCACCCCAGAAGGCCTTGACCGCTGAGCAAGCTGCCCCCAAAGAGACCCCTGCTCCGCAAGCAGAAATCGTGGAAGTTAAAACCACAGTTGAGGAAATGCCTATTCCCATCAAACCGGAAATTAACACCGTAACTAAAGGTGACCAAGCTGTCGCTGTCATCACCACCACTGAGGAAATGGCGCCTGCCGCTCCCGGCCCGCAAAATATCGTGCCGGATGTCTCCTCTCCGTTTTAGTTTATCCTTTACTCAAACGCCGCTTTGATTTTAAGCGGCGTTTTTTGCTGTCCTTTAGTTCTTGACTTGAGGGCGCTTTTAGATTACAACTTGCTCAATTTTGTTAAACTGAAAGATTAATCAATGCCTGATAATAAACCAAATATTCGCAAAACTTTTGCCATCATCTCCCACCCTGATGCCGGTAAAACAACCTTAACCGAAAAGCTGCTGCTTTTTGGAGGTGCCATCCAACAAGCCGGCGCCGTTAAAGCCAGAGGAGAAAATCGTCGTGCCCACTCAGACTGGATGAAGGTGGAGCAAGAGCGTGGTATTTCCGTTGCCTCTTCGGTAATGACTTTTGACTACAACAACATCACTTTCAACCTCTTGGACACTCCTGGTCACGAGGATTTTTCCGAAGACACCTATCGCGTGCTGACAGCCGTTGACTCTGCCATCATGGTTTTGGACTCTGCCAAGGGTATTGAAACTCAAACCAAGAAATTATTTGAGGTGTGCCGACTTAGAGACGTGCCAATTCTCACCTTCATCAACAAGCTTGACCGCGAGGGGCAAGACCCGTTCTCTTTGCTTGATGAGATTGAAAAGACTTTGGCGCTTGATGTGACCCCTGCCAGCTGGCCGATTGGCAGCGGCAAAGATTTTTTGGGCTGTTATGACTTGTTTGGCGACCGATTGATTCTTATGAACAAAAGCGGTGATAAGTCTCAAATCAATTCCACAATCGAGATATGCCAAGGGCTTGATGACCCCAAGCTTGATCAACTCTTGCCAGCCCACATGGTCTCCAAGCTTCGTGAAGATGTGGAGATGATTAAAGAACTCTGTCCAAAATTTGATGTGGAGGCTTATTTGGCCGGAACCATGACACCTGTTTTCTTTGGCAGTGCCATCAACAATTTCGGTGTCAGAGAGGTGTTGGAAGGCCTACACTCGATTGCGCCTACCCCGCGCCCACACCCAGCTGTTGAACGCGTTATTCAGCCCGATGAAAACAAAGTCAGCGGCTTTATCTTTAAAATCCAGGCCAATATGGACCCCAAACACCGTGACCGTATTGCTTTTATGCGCATTTGCTCCGGCCACTTCAAACGCGGAATGAAACTTTTGCAGGTGCGCACCGGCAAAGAAATAAAAGTTCCTACCCCGGTGATGTTTATGGCCCAAGAGCGTGAGTTGGCAGAAGATGCTTTTGCCGGAGATATTATCGGAATCCCCAACCACGGTCAGCTCCGTATCGGCGATACCCTGACCGAGGGAGAAAAGTTCAAATTTACAGGCATCCCCTCTTTTGCGCCGGAGCTCTTAAAATCCGTCCGCGCGCTTGACCCCCTGAAGTCCAAGCATCTTGGCGATGCCCTCAAACAAATTGCTGAGGAAGGCGGCGCCTCTATCTTCAAACCCATCATCGGCGCCGAGTGGATTGTCGGCGTGGTTGGCGTGCTCCAGTTTGAGGTGATGGCCGATCGTATTAAAAACGAGTTTGGTTTGCCGGTGATGTTTGAGCCTACTCAATATTTTACCGCACGTTGGGTTTCCTGCCCGGATAAAAACGAGTGGAAGCGTTTTGAAGATGCCAATCGCACCAATCTTGGTGAAGACAATGACGGTGCAATCGTCTTCTTGGCCCGCAATGCTTGGCACCTCAACAAGACGATGGAAGATTTTCCCAAAATCAAATTCAGTAAAACACACGAAGCTAATTAAATAGATATCCCCCAGTAAACTGGGGGTTCTCTAGAAAAGGCACCATATGGTGCCTTTTCATTACAGCTCCAAACGGAGCTGACCTAAATCCTGGC
>CASERH010000036.1 GCA_949290295.1 uncultured Pseudomonadota bacterium
GGATATGAACGAGGAATCTGCCAATATGCTGGCCTTGCAAACCCGCCAGCAATTAGCGATTAACTCCTTATCCCTTGCCAGCCAGGCCAGCCAATCAATACTTAAGCTGTTCTAAGGCACAGACGCCAGCAAGACTAAAAAGCCTCTTCATTCGAAGAGGCTTTTTAGTCTTGCGGGTTACAGCAAAGTTATGCCTCCAGGCGCTTGCCTGGTTATTTGCAGTAGAAGAACAAAGAACGATTAATTATCTTGTTTCCACCAAAAGAGAAACTTGGCTGAGTCGTCGTTGTTTTGGTGTTGCCTTGATAAACCGTTCTCTTTGTATCATTGTTGAAAGTAGCGTTATCATATTCATTTTCTATTGAGTTGATAACCTCAAACTTTCCGGCACACTGCTCAGAAGCTTTGGCATAGCAATCACTAATATCGCGAATAAGTCCATTGCAGGTAGCGCGATAAACTTGCACGCCGTCTTTAACATAAACAGGTTTAACGGTAGAACAAGAAGCCAAAAAGACCAAACCGAGTAATAAAGCTTTTTTCATAGTATCTCTCCCTATAGTTGCTATACTTATAGTTATAACAACTAGTTTTAAATAGTCAAACAAGATTTTACATTATACAGCACATTTTCCGCATTTTGAGCAGCCATTGCAGATGAGCTTGGAACCGCAATTTGCGCAGTTTTTGGAGAAAAACTTTTGAAATTTTGGCACCGGTGTCCCAAACAAATCATCAGCCCCCGGAAATTTGAGCTTGAAGTTTTGCTCTTTGCCTTGATATTGGAGGCCGGATTTGTAGGCCTGCTCGCTTTGGCGGCGTTTATCGGGAATATGGTAGGTCTTACCGTCTTTTATGAAATATGTTCCGGTTTCCATAAAGCAAAAAGTGACATCGGCAGCCACACATTCATCAAAAAGTTTTTTCACCCACTCATAGCAAAGCGGCCTGGAGCCATCATAATTTTCGCCGCCGGCCACCACTTGCTCGATAACGCCTTTTTGCAAATAAGAGGCTATAGAAACCGACCCGACAAAAGGAGCCACCATAATTCCTTTGTGCTTAAACGGAAGCTCAAACAAAATAGGGATTCGCTCATCGGCTCTTTGCTGATTTTCGCAAGTGACGTTAAAAAACACATTTTCCCATCCCTCGCCCCAATCCCTAGGCAAATGTTCTCTCACTCTTTCCGGCCGCTTGGTGAGCAAGAAGAAAACCACATCCGGCCGATTCTTAATAATCTCCCAAGCCTGCGGCCGCCAAACATCAGCCTCCTCCAAAAAGAAATCAGACGTCATACACACACGTATCTGCTCGCCGCTTTTGACTTTGTAGGCACCGTTTTTATCCTTTTGCAAAGGATAATCAAACTTATTTTTAACCTTAAAAATTTTATCTCCCGAGGAGCCTCTCTGCCTATCCAAAAAGAACATATAGCAATTTTGGCAGCCTTCACTTTTCTTTACGCACCCGTGCCAGGGATTCCAAATATCGTGCATTACTACCTCTCTTGTAGAAAGGGTAGCATATTTAGATATCAAAACAACAAAAAAATACTTGACTATTTTAATATATAGTATTTATCATACATATAAAACTAAGGAGGAAAAATGAAAAAGATTTTAAGTTTATTGGTTTTAATTCCGTTATTTTTAGGCGCCTGCGGCACAAAAGAAGATGCGTTGCTTGATGCCAACAAAGTCTATTTCTTTTACTCAAACACCTGCCCACACTGCCACCATGCACTGAACTACATCAATCAAAAATACCCAAACTTGCAACTAAGTATGGTCAATGTCGGTAATCCGGAAGGCTACGATTTATTTGTTCACTGTGCTGAAAAATTCAAACTCGGCAATCAGATCGGCACACCGCTTTTTTGTATGGGCGACAAATACATCATGGGCTGGAGCCAAGAGTATGAGGCTCGTTTTGATGAATACATCAAACCCTACCTAAAATAAGCAAGGAGGAAAAAATGTCTGAGCAACTCCCCGTTGAGGTCATGAAAAAAGCCGTCAAAGGCATCACCTATATTGCGCACCCGCTGCGCCTGCGCATATTGGAATACTTGGATGTCAACGGTGCATCTTCTGTTTCTGCCATCAGCAAAGGAGTTAGAGAAGAGCAAATTATGGTTTCTCAAAGCCTAAAAAAACTCAGAGATGCCCATTTGGTAAAAACCGAACGCCGAGGAATATTTATTTATTACAACATTCAAGAGGAATATCCGGCCAGTATTTTTACCTGCATTCGCAAACTCTTTGGCTACATGACGGATAATTTTTACTATCTCCAGGAAGGCTACAAGGCCATTTTGCCCAGGGACTACACCACCATGGTTGCCAACCAAATAAAGCTTTTTGCAAACTATGATAAGATGCGGATTTTAGAATTTTTGCTTCTCAACGGAGAGAGCAATGTTTCAGACATCATCAAAGGGGTAGAAAGTGAGCAAATGAAAGTTTCCCAATATCTGAAACGCTTGCGAGATGATGGCTTTGTCTCCTCCCGAAGAGAAGGCAGATTCATTTATTACAAAATCACCAAAGGCGTTCATGAAACTGCCATAAGCTGCATACATAAGAGGTATAACAGCCTTAAAAACAAAGATGATTTTTAAAAGATTAAAGGGGCTTTTTAGAGCCCCTTAAGTTTAGAGATTGTTCAACCAAGTTTTTATCTTATTATCCACCGCAGCATTATATTCCGGCGGCAAGTTATTAAAACGAGCAGATTGAAGCAATTTAGCATTTTTCGCCGTGGCGGCAAAATCTTCAAAATAGGTTCCGGGGTTGCTCCCCTGAGTTGAAAACGGCACCACGTTTTTACCGGCAAAATCAGCCTGTTGTAAGAATGCCCACATAGGAGTTGCCATAGAATACCACCATACCGGAGCGCCGACGAAGATGGTATCATAAGCCTCAAAATTCGGCAATTTGCCGGCTAAGGTCGGGAATTCTTTATTTTTGAGTTGGCTGCGCAAAGTCATGTATTTCCACACGCCTGTTGGCAAACCCGATTCAACCTTTATCTCATAGATATCAGCATTGGTATAATTTTTAATTTTCTCGGCAATAGCTCGTGTGTGACCGGTCCAAGAATAATAAACCACCAAGGTCTTATTAAATTTTTTAGTCAGAGTAACCGGTGTGTTATACCGGGCCATTTCTTTTTTATTTTTAGAGGCCACGCGCCATAAATGAAAAGCACTGATTCCACCGATAATCAATGCCAAACCGATAAGTGAATAGATGATGATTTTAAACATTTTTTTCTCCCGAGATTAAAGACATATTTCTATATAGCACCGGAAGAAAAATTTTTCCACCGCAAAATTGGAAAGCTGTTCAATAAAAAAACACCTTCCTATCAGAAGGTGTTTTTTTATTGGTAGCGAGGGATTGCTAAGCAAAAAGCATCGGAGGCTGCGATGCTTTTTGTCTGCAAAATCTTAGAACATCTTGGTGAGCTAGGGCATTTTTTAATGCCTGCAGCGAACCTAGATGCCTAAGGGAAAGCCCTCCCCCAAGAAGACAAGCTTCAAGCGATGTCTGCTTCCTATCAGAAGGTGTTTTTTTATTGGTAGCGAGGGAGGGATTCGAACCCACGACACAAGGATTATGATTCCTCCGCTCTACCGACTGAGCTACCCCGCCATCAAAATTCTCGTATTTAATAATCTCTCTATTCACGTTTGTCAATAACTATTTTTCACCCCCATTTAAATTTTTGATTTAGCGATTACCTAGTTTCTACCCCAAACAACAAACAGTGAGTAAAAAATGAAAAAATTATCTTTAGAAGTTTTAAGTCTTATTCTTTATTCATCCTCTGCCTTGGCATGGAATACAAGTGTTCCGGCGGGAACAACGGTAACCGGAGGAGACGTAAGCTATGGAGAAAACCAAAGCGTTTACGGCACCACCATCAACCAAACCGTGAGCGGCACTCAAGATATAAAATCGGGAGGTTTAAGTGAAAACAGCACCATATACAGCTATGCGCTCCAAGATGTAGAGGCTGGAGGTAAAGCTATCGGCACACATATTTTAATGCGCGGCCAGCAAGATGTAAACGGTACGGCAGAAAACAGCATTGTTGACAATTATGCCACCATGTATATCAGAAACGGCGGCACCGCCACCGGAACCGTGGTAAACGGGGGAACCTTAACCGTTTACAGCGGAGGAACAACGGATGACACGACTATAAACAGCGGTACCCAAAACGTAAATACATCAGCAACAGCCACCAATACAATAATTAACAATAACGGACGCCAAAACGTAGCTGTTGGAGGCACCGCAACGAACACCATCATCAATGGCGGCAGGCAATATATTTATGGCACGGCTACAGGAACAACCCTAAATTCTGGCAGACTGACGGCCTACAGCGGCAGTATCTTAAATGACACTATTGTTAATGACGGCAGCATGGAAATCAATCAGGCAAACATTAGCGGTTTAACTATTAACGGCGGCAATTTCAAGGCTTACAGCGGTGCAGAAATAAGCAGTCTGAGTATGTATGGAGGCAACGGGACTCTTTATACCGGCGCAAATTTAAGCGGAGATATGGTTATCAACAATGCCTCTTTAAAATTATACAGCAGTCAAACTCTTGATAACGTAAATATCGATAACGGAAGTATAAATATGACCTACAACGACAGTTCAGAAACGCTCTCCATTCAATCACTCAATGGTACTGGTAATTTCTACCTTACCAGTGCTGTTACCGAGGGAGAGCTTGATCATTTAGACATAGCTTCCGGTAGTGGAAATTTTGGTCTTCAGCTTTATGATTACAGCCTCAGTGGAAATCTACCTGATACAATAAATTTAGTCACCACCCCCGACAATGATAAGCAATTCTACCTCATTGGCGGAGCCACAGATATCGGAGCATATCAATACACCCTACAGCACCAAGGTGATGAATGGTTTTTACAACGTAGTTTTAATCCGACTGAGAGCGCTCTAATTGCCAAAAACACATACAGTACCATCAGTACCATTCTTTATACCCATCTGGACACATTAAACAGACGCTTAGGAGATGTAAGGTTCAACAAAAAAGATGGTTTATGGATAAGAGGTTTTGGACGTAACATGAAAATCAGTCACCACGATGATACTCGAACCAAAATAGATACCTATGGCACTCAATTTGGCTATGACTATATGTTGCCTCAAACTTTAGTTTCGAAATGGCTGGTTGGTATCTTTGCCGGTACCTCAACAACAAGGGATAAATTTGACCTGGAAGGCCACGCAGACATAGATACTTATTCCACAGGTCTTTACACAACCTTATTTGGAAACAACGGTTATTACCTTGATTTAGTCGGCAGTTATTATCACAGTCGCCAAGACCTGACAACCTACACCCCAGACGGCATGCCTGTTAAAGGAAAATATGACCTGGATGCTTGGAGTATTTCTGCTGAGGGAGGAAAAAGATTTGACTTCTCCAACGGATATTTTATAGAGCCGCAAATCCACGTATCTTATATGGATTTAGGCGACATTTCCTACCGAACCAATTTCAACACACTTGTGAGGGGAAGAGATTTTGACGTCTTAAGTGGTCGCATTGGATTACGCGGAGGCAAACGTTTCTCTGAGAAATTTGAGGCCTTTGTTCAAGCCGATTTAATTCACGACTTTGACCACAAAAGTACTGTAGATATAGCCAACTTAACTCTGCAAGAAGACATTGCCTCCACACGTTGGCGTTTAGGCGGAGGTTTTACAGCTGATTTTTCAGATTCGGCC
This sequence comes from uncultured Pseudomonadota bacterium, assembly GCA_949290295.1. Classification (GTDB taxonomy): domain Bacteria; phylum Pseudomonadota; class Alphaproteobacteria; order RF32; family CAG-239; genus CAZU01. Next base: position 5,784 of record CASERH010000036.1, read on the forward strand.
AGCAGCTATTTTAACATCTCAACTACACTGGATGACAAAGTAGAAATTCCCATAGATGTTAACTTAGGTTTCCGTTATGAATTCTAAAAAAATCAAAGCATTGCTCTTAAAAACCTAAAATTTAACCTTATATAGAAGCAGGTCACAAATTCATAAACAGAAAGGAGAAAAGAATATGCAAAAAATTTCACTGGCAGCCTTATGTGCCGCCACAATACTAAGTATCAGCTCTTGGGCCAACGCAGCTGACCAAACACCTTCAACCGTGGCTGCCGCCAAGAATATGCCCGAAGAAAGCATGGTTGTATTAGAGGGCACCATTGCTCCGGGAGAAACCGAAGAAATGTATGTCTTAACCGACAGCACCGGCAGTATAGACATTGTGGTAGATGAAGAAGACATGCAAGGAATGAACCTCAATGCCGATACCGTCGTCATTGTCGAGGGTGAAATTGACCAAAACGGTGATAATATGGAAATCGATGTAGACGAAATCACTTTGGCACAATAAAATGGTTGTCGGCCGTTGATAAGACAGCGGCCGATATTTACCCAAAGGAGGAAAAAATGGATTTTGCAAAACTCATCAAAACACGGCGTTCAATTTATAATCTCGGCTCGCTGCTACCTATTTCTCAACAAGAGATTATTTCCCTGGTAGGAAACGGCCTGAAACAATGTCCGAGTGCCTTTAATTCCCAGCCGGGACGAGTTGTGTTGCTCTTTGGCAAATCCCATCAAAAATTGTGGCAAATTACCACGGATTGCCTCCAAAAGATTGTGCCTGCGGAGCATTTTGCAAAAACACAAGAAAAAATATTATCCTTTGCCAAAGGTGCGGGAACGATTCTGTTTTTTATTGACGACGATGTCACTAACGGGCTTCAAAAAGCATACCCATCTTATGCGGCCAACTTTCCGGTTTGGGCAGAACAAGCGGAAGGAATGCTACAATACATCATTTGGTCCTTGCTGGCCGAAAAGGCAATCGGAGCCTCTTTGCAACACTATAATCCTCTGATAGATGAAGACGTGCGCAAAGCTTTTGATATTCCGCGGTCCTGGCGTTTGAGTGCCGAAATGCCCTTTGGAAACATAGAATCTCCGGCAGATGCCAAAAGCTTTTTAGCCTTAGAAAAGCGCTTCAAAATTTTCGATTAAGAACGTTGATTTTAACCTAAAATTAAAAAATATTCACCTATACTGTAAGAAGAATAAGACTTTATAGGATTCAAGAATATGGAAAAATCTACACTTATCGGTTCAATCGGCGGTATTGCCGCCATTAGTGTTGGTATGGCACTTAAAGGAGCCGATCCCCACGCATTGATCAACCCGGCAGCTTTTTTGATTATTTTTGCAGGTACGGCGGCGGCTATTTTTAATGCCTTTCCGATGAAAGACCTCAAAAAATTCCCGACATTGTTAAAACTTCTGTTTTCAGGAAAGAAATTTCCCTCCAAACAAGAAGTTCTTGAGCTTTTTGTTTCTGTTGCCAAATCTGCCAAACAAGAAGGCGTGATGGCTATAGAAAAAAGAGCCAACGAAGTTGAAGATCCGTTTATTCGCTCTACCCTGACCATGGTTGCCGATGGTTTTAACGGCGAATTTATTAACAGCGTGGTTGATGCCGAGATTAAACAAATGGAAGAGCGCCATCGCTCCGGCGCCCAGATTTTTGCCCAATGCGGCATGTATGCTCCCACTTTGGGCGTGTTGGGTGCGGTTATTGGTTTGATTGCAGCACTCGGAAACTTGAGTGATATTGATCAATTAGGACACTCGATTGCAGCCGCATTCGTCGCCACCTTGCTCGGTATTTTTACCGGTTATGTTTTGTGGCACCCCTTTGCTAACAAATTAAAACAAATTAACGCTGAAGAAGTAGAACTAAGAAGAATGGTCCTGGAAGGAGCCTTGGCCTTACAAGAGGGCGCTTCCTCAATTGCCATGGAATCAAGACTGCAAGCCTTCATTCCGCTTTCAGAGCGTAAATCTCTTCGTGACAGAGAATAAGGGGAAAAAAGATGGCAAAAATGGTAAAAAAGAAACCAGCCCTCCCGCCGCATGAGGAACATGCCGACGAGACCTGGCTGATTCCTTATTCCGATTTGTTGACCCTTTTGCTGGCTCTGTTTATTGTATTATTTGCATCATCAAGCCTGGACAAGAACAAAGCGGCACAGATTCAATACGCCTTAGCAGCAGCATTTAGCAATGCCACGGCAGACCCTTTGAGCGGAACCATCATAAACTTTCTAAATGATGCACAAGATATGAATTTGGAAGATGATGGCGTTATCATATCTTCAGACGCGCAAGGTGCGACTTTGGAAATGACCACCATCAATCTTTTTGATAAAGGAAGCGTCAACATCAAAGCAGAAGCGATTCCCACCATCAAAAAGATATCGACACTGTTGGATTCCAACAAATATCGCCGTTTTAGAATTGTGGTGGAAGGACACACTGATGACACCAGTGAATCTCAAATTGCAGAACTACCTTCCAACTGGGAACTCTCAGCAGCCAGAGCTGGAGCAGTCGTTCGCACCATGATTTCAAACGGAATGGATAATAACCGTTTCAAAGCGGTTGGTTTGGCAGGGATTTCGCCGGCTTACCCCAACCTCAACCCCTATGGGGAGCCCATCCCCGAAAACCGAATAAAAAACCGTCGTGTTATTATTCGAATTGAATTCTAAAACCAGGCTCTGTTTTCAGAGCCTTCTTTAACAGGTAATAAGAACAATGGAAATTTTAGACGTTTTATCTCAACCGCACACAATATTGTCGGCTCCATGGATGTGGACAATATTCGGCATTATAGTATTTGTCCTTCTTTATTTGGATCTATTTGTATTTCATCGTCATGCAGAAGAGCCCAAGATAAAAGACACCTTGGCAGCCTGCGTTTTCTATATTGCCATAGCCTTAATATTTGGTGTTTTTGTTATTTACGAAAGAGGCATGGAAACAGGCCTGTTATACTACACAGGTTTTCTGGTAGAAAAGAGCTTGTCCTTAGACAACATCTTCGTAATCTCAGTTATTTTCACCAGCCTAAAGATTGAACGCAAATATCAACACCGTGTATTGTTCTGGGGTATTTTGGGCGCCATCGTAATGAGAGGAATTTTGATTGGCTTGGGCGATGCGCTTGTTGTCAAATTTCACGGAGTGTTGTACTTGTTCTCAGCTTTCTTGATTTACACCGGTATCAAGATGGCCATGCACAAAGAAGATGAGGAAGGTGATATCCAAGAGAGTCGCCTTTATAAAACAGTAAGCAAATACTTTCACGTAACCAAAGAAATCAGAGGCGAGCATTTCTTTGTCAAAGAAAACGGCAGGCACTATATTACACCGTTGTTTTTTGCCTTGATTATCATTGAAACAATGGATGTGATTTTTGCTTTTGACAGCATTCCGGCCATTTTTCTAATCACACAAGATGTATTTGTGGTCTACACCAGCAATATTTTTGCAATTTTAGGCCTAAGAGCGCTATACTTCTTGTTGGCGGCAGCTGTAAACCAGTTTACATATTTGAAGCCGGCACTATCAATTATTTTGATATTCATCGGTTCAAAGATTTTCCTGCCATATCTTGGGATTACAATCACGGCAGAAGTATCGCTGATAACCACCTTCAGCATTATTGGTGTCGGTATATTGGCCTCAATATTCAAGCCGAAAAAAGCTTAAAAACTTTAACCCCGCCGATTGGCGGGGTTTTGTTTTACAATATAAATTCCAGATACAAAAAAATATTTGCAATCAAAACGCTGACAAGCATAACCGGAATTGACCACAATAGGAACCTTGCAAAGCTGAGAGGCACCTTATTGCGCGCGGCAATACCTGCCACCACCACATTGGCAGAAGCTCCAATAAGCGTTCCGTTTCCGCCAAAGCAAGAACCAAGAGAAAGAGCCCACCACACGGGCATCATGGCCTCACGCCCGCCAACGCCCTCCTCCACGGTTTGCAACAGCGGGATCATTGTTGCCACAAAGGGGATATTGTCAATCACACTGGAAAAGATGGCAGACACCCACAAAATCAGATACATCATCAGATTAACACTGCCATTAGTCAAAATCAGGAACTCTTTTCCGAGCCACGAAAGCACACCGGTAACTTCCAAACCATAGACCATTACAAACAAACCGATAAAGAAGAAAATGGTTGTCCAGTCAACCATGCCAAAGATTTGTTCAACCTTATCCTCGCGCTCATGTCCACGGAAAGAAAAGGTATAAAGCAACAAGAGCAAAGACGCACCGGTCAAAGCCACCGTACCATTGTCCAAAAACAACTCATGAGCAAAGATAAAAGTAACAATCACTAGAGCCAGAACAGACACGGATTTAATCAGCAACGCCTTATCTTTAATGCAGGCAAATTCGTTCATCCGCATCACCAACACGCGCTTACGCTTATCGGTCACGAGCTGTTTTTTCCAAACCAAATCGAACAAAGCAATCAACACCGCCATTGTAATAACGACAACCGGTGTCAGCACCTTAAGAAAATCCATAAATCCAAGCTCAAGGGCCGATCCGATGAGGATATTTGGCGGATCGCCGATAAGAGTCGCCGTTCCACCGATATTTGAGGCAAATATTTCAATGAGCAAATAAGGATAAGGATTAATTTTGAGCTTATCGGTAATTTGCAAGGTAACGGGCACAATCAGCAGCACGGTTGTCACATTATCCAAAAAAGCCGAGAAGAAGGCGGTCACGACAGCCAAGACAACCAAGAGCCCTCTCGGGGAAGCATGAACCTTTTTAGCGCTCCACACGGCCACAAACTGGAACAAGCCAGATTTCTCGGTAATAGCCACCACAATCATCATACCGATAAGCAAAGCTAAGGTATTAAAATCGATTCCCTCCAGGGCTTGTTTTTGCGACATAATTCCGGCAAGCAACATAACCGAGGCGCCAAGCAAGGCCACGATAGCTCTGTTTACTTTTTCGGTAAAAATCACCAAATAAGCAACCGCCACGATAATACTGGCGACGAGTTTGGCATCCATTCCCCAAACTTCCATACACATATCCTTTCTGTTAAAATGAACTCTACCTACTATACAAAATAAGATTTTTTTGTAAATTTCCTAACCCACATATCCACTACAAAGATTTAAACAAAATAAAAACTTCAAAATCAGAATGGATGATATAGAATAAATTTACCGTAATTTTACCATTAAAGATAATAATGGAAGAAATAGGGATAAAAGAGGAAAAAGTTATGAATTCAGCCATCTGCTTGCACAATGCCACCGTCCTGACCGGCTTATCCATAATGGAAAAATGCGCGGTTTACATAAAAAACGACAAAATAGCAGATGTTTATAATGAAGAGCGTTTTAAGAAGAAAAAATTTTCTCCCAGAGTAAAGATTATCGATGTAAACGGAGCCTATGTTTTACCTGGCTTCATAGACACGCACATCCACGGCATTGGCGGCTTTGGCGCTGATGATGCTGACTACAAGTCCATATTAAAAATGTCTGAGGTTTTAGCAGACTACGGCGTCACCTCATTTATCCCCACCTGCTGCACCGACACGGAAGAAAAGCTGCTAAAGAAAATAAAAGCAATTGTCAAGGCTATGGGCAAAGAAAAAGGGGCCAGAATTTTAGGTATTCACCTTGAGGGTCCTTTTTTATCGCCGGAGCGCATTGGCGCCCAGTCCAAAGAGGGAATAAGCACGGTTGATATGGGGCTGATGGAACGTTTGTGGAAAGCATCAAAAGGCAAACTGATTAACATGACGGTTGCTCCCGAGTTGAAGGGAATGCGAGAGCTGGCTCTTTACTGCATCAACAAAGGAATTGTGTTGCAGGCCGGCCACACCAATGCTACCTATGATCAAATGATAGAAGGAATGCAAGCGGGCATCATGCATGTCACACATTTGTTTGACGCCATGAGACCTCTGCACCACCGTGAGCCCGGAGTTGTCGGCGCGGCCTTAATTCACCCGGAACTTTCCTGTGAAATCATCGGCGACGGTGTCCACGTCAACCCGAACTTGATTCATTTACTGATGAAGAGCAAACCATTGAGTCAGATTGTAATGATAACAGATGCTCTTCCCCCGGCCAAAACCATATTACCCGAAGATTCTGATTTATATTTAGATAAAGTTTTTTATCGCAAAAAAGATCATGTTATCAATGGCTCAGCCATTTCGATGCTGGATGGTTTTTGCAATTTGGTATCTTACGGGATTCCGATAGAAAAGGTCATTCACATGGCCAGCACCAACCCGGCCAGGATTATAAAAAAAGAAGATATCGGACTTTTGCTTCCGGGCAAAAAAGCCGATGTTATTGTGTTAGAAAAAGATTTAAGCCTAAAGTATACGATAATTGACGGCAAATTTATAAAGGAGAAATAAGATGAGACTAATTATCCAAAATGATTATAACGACTGTTCCGTTTGGGCCGCCAATTATGTAGCCTACCGGATAAAGTCTTTTCATCCGACAGCCAAGAAACCTTTCGTTTTGGGGCTATGCACCGGTTCAACTCCTTTGGGAATGTACGCTGAGTTAATAAAGATGTATAAGGCCGGTAAGCTTTCCTTTGAAAACGTCGTCACGTTTAATATGGACGAATATATTGGCCTTGGCCCCAAAGACAAGCAGAGTTATCATCACTTTATGTATGAAAACTTCTTCAACCACATAAACATCCGCCAGGCCAACATAAACCTTCTAAATGGGCTCACAAAAGATTATGCAAAAGAATGCAAACGCTATGAAGATATGATAACCTCCTACGGAAAAATAAATCTATTCATCGGCGGTGTTGGTTCAGATGGTCATATAGCATTTAACGAGCCAGGCTCTTCTTTAAATTCCAGAACCAGGGTCAAGACCCTCACTTCAGAAACAATAGAAGCCAACTCCCGCTTTTTTGAAGGGGATACTTCCAAAGTTCCCACCACGGTTTTAACGGTGGGCATCGGCACCATTATGGATGCAGAAGAAGTCATGATACTTGCTTGCGGAGACAAAAAAGCCAGAGCCCTACACCATGCGGTAGAGGGAAGCATCAATCATATGTGGCCGATAAGCATCTTACAAATGCACCAACACGGCATCATAGTTTGTGATGAGCCTGCCACCAACGAACTCAAAGCTGACACCGTGCGCTATTTCAAAGACATAGAAAACAAACTTAGACCCAAGATCAAATAATGTTTTTGACAAACAATAAGATTGGCATTAAATTATAGGGGTCTAACATTAGAGGAGATGTATTCATGCTGAGATTAATAAAGGATTCATACAAACTCTTTTTCAAGAACCTGCCGCTGATTGTATTATTTGCCCTGCCCTTGCTGGTTTTATCAGCTCTGGACATTTACTTTGGGAGCTACACACCGGTCAACCGGGGAATTGTGTATTTTGCTTATGCGGCTTTATTACTCATTCCTTTAGTTAGTGCCGGAACAGACATCAGTATCTACAGACGCCTGTTTCACTTCAACATTATCAACCCTCTAAGTAGTCTCCGTGCTTTCATCTTATACCTGCTGGTGCAAATCGGTGTTGGCCTGGTTGGAACGGCTCCGATATTTTTGTTTCAATACTTGTTCAATTTGCTGGGATTAACTCCACTACTGTCCCTGTCTTTAGCCGTAGTAGTCAACTTGTTCATTGGATTTGTATTTATGGCGCGTTTTAATATCATATTGCCCCTAATCATCCAAAACAAAATTCCGCCATTGCATGAATTTTTGAGTTACACCAGACGTCCGTTCAAACAATGGTTGAGCGTGGCTGCATTAGTTTATCTACCATATGTCATTTTGCATTACCTGAGTGCACCATGCCCCTATACCAACATGATTGTAACAACGATATTTATGTTTGTTTTCATCTGCTTCAACATTGTATATGTAAACAACAATCGCTTAAGCCGCATCAGCTATACTGAGGTTATGGAAGTAGCAACCATAAAAACAGCTTCCATCACCGAAGATAAGCCGATGAAAGAAAAAGAAAAAAACGTCAAAACGCCAAAGAAAGAAAAAGAAGCGGAAAAGAAACCGGTAAAAAAAGCCAAAAAGGCGACATCAAAACCCAAGACAGCGCCGAAGAAATTAAAACCGGCACTTGGCAAAGCCTAAAAGTAAA
>CASERH010000037.1 GCA_949290295.1 uncultured Pseudomonadota bacterium
GTGTGAGGAGAACAACGTTGTGAAACGGTATCTCCTCTTTTTTATTTTTAAATTCTCTAAAAAATAGTTGACAAAATTTCAGAAATGTGTTTTATAGGCGGTATTCAAATAGATTACTATGCATACAATTATACAGAGAACCGGGGATTAACCAACCAACTAACCCCAACTTTAAAACTTCAAAAAAGCCTCGGTTCTTTTTTTATATAAAAGGTTCTGCACCGCACATAGCTCTTTTCATAGCGAAATAGTTTTAGTTAAACACTTTGCTATTGCCGTGTGGAACCTTTTCAAAACTTGCCGGAACGGAAACTTCGTTTACCCGTAAGCTGCCATTGTATTGTATTTTGTATTCGTTTCTGTTCCGGCACCCTTTGGAGCATCCTACCGCTTCGGCCGTAGTTTGGCTCCAGAACTATGCCGGGTAAGGTTTTGGGTTACCCTGCTCGGCGCCCTAAACTGGTTTCGAACCAGTTCTCAGTTTTCTTTAGCCATATTTTGGAGCACCTCATGTCGTGAGACACGGGTGCTCATTTTTTTACTTTTTTTTCTAAGCTCTATCTTCCGCTTGAACCAAAGCCTGCCTCTCCTCTGCTGGTAGACAGCTTATCAAAGGCTTCCTTGCTTATTTCCTTAAATACAGCTCGGTAAGGAAACGGCAGCTCAACCTGGGCAATTTTATCTCCCGGAGCAATGGTATAAGACTTGCCGCTCCCTGCCGCATTGGTATTTAACAATCCTACAATCCACTCACCGCGGTAGTCCGTATCTATAATCCCGGCTATGGTGATAATGCCTTGCTTAATTGCCAGCCCGCTACGCGAATTTATGCGAAACCATAGTGGCGCCTCTGCCGCAATCTTCAGGCCGGTCGGCACGCCGACATGTTCTCCCGGGGCTAGCGTCAGCGGCTCTTTGATGGCGGCACAGATATCAAAACAAGCCGAGCCCTCGGTTGCATAGCTTAAATTGGCAGGATTCTCCACGTAGTGGGCTAGTTTGGTGTATACGACCTCTGTTTCTATTCTTTGCATATCTTCATCCTTCTACACCGCAACATCACCTTTTAGCGGGCCATAGCATTGGTAGTCCACCAGTTTGAAGTCTTCATATCTAAAATCAAAAATATTTTTAACCTCCGGGTTTAATTCCATTTTCGGCAGCGGCAACGGCTCTCTGCCAAGTTGGATTCTTACCTGCTCAAAGTGATTGTTGTAAATATGTGCATTGCCCAATGTGTGCACGAAGTCTCCCGGTTTTAGCCCTGTTACCTGCGCAACCATCATTGTCAGCAATGAATAAGAGGCTATGTTAAACGGCACTCCCAAAAACATATCGCAACTGCGCTGATATAGCTGGCAATTCAAACGCCCGTCCGGTGTGACATCAAACTGGAAAAAAGCATGGCACGGCGGCAAGGCCATCTTATCTATCTGTGCCGGATTCCAGGCGGTAACTATCAGACGGCGGTCTTGCGGATTCTTCTTTATCCGCTCAATGACGTCTGAAATCTGGTCTATTCCCTCGCCGTTAAAATTACGCCACTGAGCACCATAGACGGGCCCTAAATTGCCATCTTTATCTGCCCATTCATCCCAAATATGAACATTATTGTCTTGCAAGTATTTGATGTTGGTGTTGCCTGAAAGCAGCCATATCAATTCATGAATAATACCTTTTAGAAACATCTTCTTGGTGGTGACAAGTGGAAAGCCTTTGCTCAAGTCAAACCGCATCTGGCGGCCGAAAACTTTGCGCGCATAAACGCCGGTGCGGTTATCGGCGTCTTGGCCGTTTTCCATAATGTCTTTTAAGATTTCCAAATATTGTTTCATAGTCGCTCTCTTTTCCTAGTATTGGACACTAATCATATTCATGAGTTTTTTTAAAACCGCTTGGTCAACAAAATCCCCTCTTTTGACCCACAGCGATGTGTAGACATTTTCCTGCTCGTAGTCGGGACTGACTTTTTGGTAGCGTTTTTCCATAACTTCAATGCAAGGGGTGATATCTATCCTCTTTCCCTCGAGCGAATCGACTTTGCCGCAATATCTGCTATCAACAATAACATCCGGCAACAGAGAATCGCCGGAGCTCATAAACAGTTTGTATATGGTCGCTCCGCCGCAGATATATAAATCGCCCTCAAACTCTGCAAAATCTTTGATATCCCCAGCAACAAAATGGCGGGTTTTGTCGCTTACCTCATAGCCTTTTGTTAAGGTCAAGACATAAATGTTGCGGTTAGGAAGTGTGCGGTTGGGAAAGCTCTCATAAGTTTTTTCGCCCACAACCAGATTCTCCCCCTCGGTAATTTTGCGAAAACGCTTGAAATCTGAGGCAATATGCCATGGAATCTTGGGACCAATTCCTATCAAATTATCGCCATCGTGGCGGCACCAGACTGCAATCTTTGTCATTTTACTTTTCCTTTTTCCTATCTTTTCTCATTATAGATAATTCATTTTTAAACACAAAAAAAAAGACTGTTTTTATAACAGTCTTTTCTTCTTTTCGTTTTCTATACACCCAACCGCAACAAGTCATAGGTTCGGTGATAGTGTTGCAAGGCAGTCACGGCGCAGGTTCCCGGGTATTTGACTAGCAAGTCAAATCTCCCTAATGAAGCCAAGTATTCGGCGGCAACCGGCTCATTTTTTTGGGCCAAAACCTCTAATTGATGAAGCCCTATCAACTTCTCTGTGCTGGCCTGCCGGAGCAGAGCTTGACACCCCCAACGTGCTAACTTCTGATTAAGTTTGTCTTCTTGATAAATGCGACATAACATCTTATACAAGTCAGCTGCATTTTCAAAGCTTTTGGCGCAACGGAGAAGTTTCTCCAGTTCAGATTCATTATGGCAGACAAATTTTAGTATTTTCTTGTCTACCGGGCAGCCGTTGGCTACTAAGCGGCGCAAATGCTCAAAATCATGTTCACGCACAAACAAAAAAGCTCTTTGGCGGCGATCAATAATCAATCCTTTCATTTCTTATACTAATTTTAATGACATATGCTTAAGTAAAACAGCACGCAGTATATGCACCTCTTTGGAAATTGCAATAAAAAATATTATACCATATCTTATATCTTGAATTTTTTTTGCAAAACGCTTATACTACCTTTTGTCGGCGCAATCCGACTATGACACTAGAGGCGCTGTGAAATAGGATATTTGGACCCGGGGGCAGTACCCGGCACCTCCACCAATTTTTACCTTAAACGGGGGTGACATAGGATTGACAGGTGTCAGTAAAGATAGTTTGCTGTGTTCGGTGAGATACCACCGTTATCGGTTCAAATCAAAATGAATGCTAACGATAATAACGTAGCACCTGTTGCTTTGGCTGCTTAATTGTAGTCGCAACAAACTAAATTCTTTTGACTTTGGTTAGTTAAAAGTGGGGCTGTCGGGACTTGCCCAGCAACAGGAAAGTCCCCCTTTTTTAAGTTTTTTGAGATTGGGTTTTGAAATATGAAAGATTTGGAAATTAACTACGATAAATTGGTCGAGAAATCTCTTAAACATGTGGTGATTGAAAGTCTCAAAATCGCCGCAGACGAGGGCCTACCCGGTGAGCACCATTTCTATATCACATTCAAAACCAATCATCCAAATGCCAGAGTTTCTGCCCAGCTCCTCAACCAATATCCTGAGGATATGACCATTGTTTTGCAACACCAATTTGCAAACCTGATGGTGGGCTCCACCTATTTTGAAGTTGATTTGAGCTTTGGCGGAATTCCCCAAACGCTCAGAATCCCCTATGACGCCATCACCTATTTTGCCGACCCTTATGCCAAATTTGCCTTGAGTTTCAGCAATGGCGAAGATATGTTCACATCTGATGATGTTTTGGAAGATGAGCCGCAAGAAGTTAAAGACAGCGACCAATCTGCCGTGGTGGTCTCTATTGACGAATATCGGAAAAAACATGCGTAAAATCTCGGTGATTATTGCTAACCGCCACTCCACCAGCATTTGTCTGGAAGATGAATTCTATGACGAGCTCAAAAAAATCGCCAATGAAAAAAATATAAGCATCAACGCCTTGGTAACCGAGATTGATGCCACAAGGGAAAACGAAAATCTCTCAAGCGCCATTCGTGTCTATATCCTTAAACATCTTCTCTACTACGCTGACTAAACAGGCAGTGCGAACGCGCACTGCCGAAGCCGGCAGTGGCATAATCAAGCTGTAACCCGCCGGTCAAGCGACCGGAGGCAAGACTTAGCTGTGAGCCGCTCAACTCACAGAGTTCGTTTCGCTAATCGACGGTGCCTTAGAACAGTTTGAGGATACTTTGGCTTGCCTGGCTCGCAAGAGAAAGGGAGTTAATGGCTAGTTGTTGGCGGGTTTGTAAGGCCAGCATATTGGCACTCTCCTCATTCATATCCGCCAGTGTTAGTTTGTCCGCTCCCTCGGTCAAGACATTTATCAAACTATTGGTGAAGTCCTGTCTGGTGGTGATGATTGAATAGTTGTTTCCAAGCTCCGATGAATAATTACGGATAGCTTGCATGGCGGTTGAAAGTTCTTCTATTGATTTTTCAATATCTCCTTGTGTTTGCCATTCCATAACCGTAAAGCCCAAAGCCTTTGAGCTCATATCTTTGCCCACAACATTCAAACTTGAGCTGCTGTCTTCATTAAACTTCACGCTTAATTTATCTGTCTGTAATAGATTTATTCCTTTATACCCCGCGTCTTTTATCAAAGCATCATATTGATTTATGATTTCTTGATATTGCTTAGTATTTTCACTCAAATCTTGAGAGGTTTCCTCTTTGTTTTCTTCTGCTATTTTCTCAGATAACTCCCAGGCAGCTGTCGTTTCCAGCCCTAGCTGTTTTTTTATATCATCAACACTAATCATATGGCTTGCTGTTGTTAAATCATTTTTATCCTGCCATTTTTCCTTCGCTTCATACCAATCGACTTTGCCGTTTTTTTCAAATGCCAGCTTTGTTCCGGCTGCTATATCCAATATATTAGGGGCACTATCATTTTTACCATTGAAAAATATTTGAGTATCATCTGTTGGCTTTAAATAAACTTGAGCACTTGAATTAATAGTTATTTTGTTTCCGCTGTTGCTTGTTATATTTGCGATACAATATGATGACAAACAATTTATATATAAATTACCCGATATATTTATTAAACTGGAAGTTTGAGCAATAATTCCATGTCCCGAAGAACCTAATGTTTGAATATGAACATCAGCTCCCTCAGCAATATTAAGAAATCCATTTTGATATGAGAATAAACCATATCCAAAATCTCCCGTGGTACTAATATTTACAATAGAAGCTTTTTGAATATATAGTTCTGCGTCACTCGCGGCAATTCCCTCTCCTCGTCTTCCGAAAGTGTCTATATTTAGTTTACCAGTAATTTGTGTAATTGCTTTATTGGTTGATGAAATTGCTCTTCTAGGTGTATTATTGGATGGATTATCAGAATAAACAGCATTTATATCTAGATTGTTTAGCGTTGAATGATGTTTATTTCCTTCTCCGCCGCCATCAATTTTAATAACACTTACCGCACCAGAAACAACATTATTGTTATAATTAATACTCAAATCAGATATCAAACATCCATTCTGACTAATGTTAATAAGATTCCTATTGGCTACATTTGCCGTCGCTGATATAGAGGAGAACTTATTTGTATCGGTATCATAATTACCAAAATAGCCAATACCAACCAGTTTTTGATTCTCTTTTAATTCCAAGCCTCCGGCGATGGAGATATCTCCCAAGTCTATGCGCCCGTAAACGCAGATTGTTTCCTTACCCGCGGCAACGGCATCTTTTAATTCCTGAGCCGTTGTCACGACAGCGCCATTCTCGCCTACCTTTTCTTCAAAAAATGATTTATTTGGAATCTTTGCCGTTTCTAAGGCTTGGTTGGCCACCGCGGAGGCTTGTTCCAAGAAATCTGCCGCACTTTCCAAAGCCGTGGTTGCCGCCTTTATGGTGCTCACCGCTTGTCCCATAGAATCAAGCAATGCATTCAAATCATCCGCTCGGTTATTTAATGACAATGCTGTATAATAGGAGCCGGGATTATCTATTGCCGAATTGACCTTGTTCCCGGTAGAGAGCTTGTTTTGAGTAAGACTAACTTGCCCGCTGATATTCTGCAGGCTTAATAAATTTGACCGCATACTGGCAGTTAAACTTATCTTGTCCATCTAATTCCTCAAAGTTCGTATAACGGCGCAACGGCGCCATTCTCCGAACTTTCTCTGCTCCTTTATTGTTTTGGTATACTAGCCTTAATTATATCTTATTTATCACAATCTGCCAGAACAACCGCTCACTTTTCCACACAAATTAAAACCCCGCCAGGAACTTTTTCCAAGCGGGGTTTTAATTTGCAGAATTATTTATTCCTCATCTTCATCATCTAACGGAGTATCATCAACGTCGTCAAAATCATCCGTCTCACTCTCATTCTCAAGCAATAAGGTTTCATCCTCCGTTCCGTCCTCCAACTCAGACTTTCTGCGGCGGCCGCGACGTTTCTTGGTCGGGGTCTTCTTTTTCATGGCATCTATAATGTAATGCCCCGCCGTTTTGTATAAATCAACCAAATGATTGTTATACATATGATCTGCGCCTTCTATCATGGCGTAATCAACCGACACGTTTCTTTGCGTGTTTAACCTTTTTACCAAGGTTGTGACACTTGAGGGCGTGACAATCTCATCAGCGCAACCCTGCGTGATTAGCCCTGAAGTCGGGCACGGTGCTAAAAATGAAAAATCTTTCTCATTTGCCGGCGGAGAAACTGCAATGAAATTATTGATATCTGGTCTGCGCATCAACAGTTGCAAACCAATCCAGGCGCCAAAAGAATAACCGGCTATCCAGCACTGGCGAGCCTCCGGATTTACGGATTGCAGCCAATCAAGCGCAACCGTTGCATCTGACAGTTCTCCGGGGCCGTCTTCAAAAGTTCCCTGAGAGCGGCCAACACTCCTAAAGTTAAAACGCAAAACCGAAAAACCCAAATTTTGGAAACAACTAAACAAGGTATATACCACCTTGTTGTTCATGGTTCCGCCATATTGCGGATGTGGATGCAAGACCAAGGCTATCGGCGCTGAGGGATTTTCACTTTGATGATATCTGCCCTCTAGGCGGCCGGCAAGCCCGTTAAACAATACTTCTGTCATTTTTCTTAACCTAAATTTAGCACTTTTACGTAAATATATACATAAAAGCTGTATAAATTATTAACATTTTCAGGAATGTATCACAAAATGAAGACAAAATTCAAGATAATTCTTAGTGACATTGATGCCGTTATTGCCAGAGATCCAGCCACCAAATCTCGTCTGGAGGCCCTGCTCTGTTCGGCCGGACTGCAGGCGATTATTGCTTATCGCGGCTGTCACTGGCTATGGAAGAAAAATTTTCGTCTAACAGCCAGAGTGCTTTCTCAGATTGCACGTTTTTTGACCGGCGTCGAAATCCACCCGGCGGCGCGAATCGGCAAAGGGTTCTTTATTGACCATGGCATGGGCGTGGTTATCGGTGAAACAACCGAAATCGGCAACAACGTCACCCTCTATCATGGGGTAACTCTTGGCGGTGTTACCGTCTTTAATAAAAACGGCAAAATCACGGCAAAACGCCACCCCACACTCGGCAACAATGTCGTCGTCGGTGCCGGCGCCCAGGTGCTTGGCCCAATCAATATCGGCGATGATGTCAAAATCGGCGCCAATGCCGTGGTCTTGAAAGATGTAGCTTCCGGGCAGACAGTTGTCGGTGTGCCTGCACATGAAACACTCAAAAAACACTCCGGCGACCACAAATTTCATCCCTATGGTGTTAACCCCGCCGACAAAGACCCAGTGGAATATCGCCTGGAGCAGTTAGAAAAAGAATTGGCAAAAATCAAATCCGAGTTGTCTGGTAATAAAAACTGACATTTAACAATTTTGTAACTATTCTTATGCTACTTTTTGTAGTATCATAATGTTATAGAGATAGGGCTTTAGCAGGAGGGTGCCATGAAAACACAAGCTTATCTTTGGAGTGCCGCCGGTGCGTTGTTGATGACAACTGCCGCCATGGCTCAGTTGCCTGCTAACCCATGGGAAATCAACCCAAATGACGGATATATGGGCGATAATGTCGCCAATACGGATGTGACCCAAGCTCCCGTCTACCAAGACACGGCAAATGGCGGAGAGATTCTTCCTGTTGATCCTTGGGCACGTGCCAGAGATAAAAGCGGAATTCAGACGTGGCGTGGTAGCGGCCAGCACGGAAAGTTAAACTATATCGGTGAAGCAACAACCTATGGCGAGGCTCAAGGCCAGGAAATGATTGCTCCCGAAGTTAACCGACACAACATGCTGGTTGCTACCCAACATTTACGTGATTTGGGATATAAAATTCCTGAAAGTTATGACGAAAAAATTAAAAATATGCCCCAGGCTTATGCCAGACATTTGCGTGAGGCTTATGACGGCCTGGGCCACCAGGGTAATCCTTTTGACACCATGTTTTCTGGTTTCTTAGATGTGGTGGAGGATCAATCTGGTTTGGATATGGAAAACATCTTGTTTAATAGTATTGATATTCTTTCAACCGACTAAAATAAAGGTTGTATCTAATGTATAAGGCATATCTTCTTTCCGCTCTCTTATTTTCTATCCCTTCCCTAGCGCTGGCTCAACTTTTGGGCACGGAAGCACCTGAAACCGTGGCTGATACCAAGGTAGAACAGCCTGAGCAAGTCCAACCGGCAGACGCCACCCCAAAGGCAGAAGAAAACACCTCTGTGCAAGAAGACGCCTTGCCGCAGTTGCCCCCAGTCGAGATTACACCAGAACAAAAGATTTATGCCCGCAGAGGAATTCAGAAGAATATTCAAACTTCTGTCGTAAATGCCAACAAGGCTGAGAGAAAGAGAATGCTCGATGCTGTCGAAACTTTGCAAAAAATCAAAAATCGCAGAGAAAATCTTAAGAAAGCCCCCGATGAGCAAGTACCTTATGAGGCTCCTCAAGTTAATGCTGCAAGCAGACAAGATGTACAAAAATATCTTCAAGAAACTTTTGTTGACCCCTTGGATGACGCTTTTCCAAGAACTGATCAGGAACAATAAATGAGTGCCCTTACCCCCTCTATCATTCTGGTTGAACCTCAACTTGCAGAAAATGTCGGCATGGCCGCTCGTGCCATGATGAACTGTGGGCTTTGTGATATGCGCCTTGTTAACCCGCGAGAAGACCACACCTCAGCCAAAGCTGTTGCCGCATCCTCCAATGCAGAGGAAATTCTTTATAATGCAAAAGTCTATGCCTCGACCGAAGAGGCTATTGCCGACCTGCAATGGGTGGCTGCAACCACTGCTCGCCACCGTGACCAGACAAAGGCTGTCTTGAGTGCCGAATTTGCTGCCCATGAAGCTGCCCAAAAGCTCCAAAACAACATTCGCTGCGGGTTGATGTTTGGCCCGGAGAGAACCGGACTTAATAACCGTGATATCTGTTTGGCTGATGCCATCATCAATATTCCTCTCAACCCCAAGCACTGCTCGCTCAACCTTTCGCAGGCAGTCTTGCTGGTGGGCTATGAGTTCTACAAGACCCAAAAGGATTTGGGCAAAGAAGAATTTGTCACCAATCACACCACGCCGGCGGAAAAAGCAAAAATTCTCAAATTCTGCTCTTATCTTGAAAGCCTACTTGAAGATTGCGGAAATTTCAGAGTGGGTGAAAAAAGAGAAAAAATGGTTATCAATCTGCGCAATATCTTTACTCGCGGTCAATTAACCGAGCAAGAACTTAACACTCTCTATGGTGTTATCAACCACCTCCGGGGAACGCCCCGGCCGGTCAAGCGACCGGAGGCATAACTTCGCTGGTGCGAACGCGCACCTCGATAACTTCGCTGTTATCCGCGCGGCTCCCTTTGGTCGGCGCTCTGCCGAAGCCGGTAGTGGCATAATTTAGCTGGTGCGAACGCGCACCTCGATAACTTCGCTGTTGTCCGCGCGGCTCCCGTTGGTCGGGGTGCTGCCGAAGCCGGCAGTGGCAAAACTTAGCTGTAGTCCGCACCGCTCCCGTTGGTCGGGGTGCTGGCGCAAGTGCCTTCGCCAAACAAATACTGCTCTCTTGCACAAATTAATTGCATTTTGTTGCCCCTGCGGAGTGTAGAAGCTCCTCTCAAGAAAAAGAACAACTCCTTTATGGGGAGCCGGGGGTATAAGGCTATGCTCGAAGAACCCGGACTGTTCTTGCACAGTTTCGTCTTGCTGCGTAGGTTTCGCGCTCTGCGCTCAACAACTCCGCTTCGGTCACTTGTTTTCTGATTTCGTTTCGCTTGCTCACGCTTCACTCACTCAATCAAGAAAACTTACGCCTCTTGTGGTAAAATCAACCGGAGCAACGGTTGATTTTATCCTCGAGC
>CASERH010000038.1 GCA_949290295.1 uncultured Pseudomonadota bacterium
CGGGGTCTCATATTCTACGTGTGAAGTAGAAATGGTAATACCGCGAGCCTTCTCCTCAGGGGCTTTATCAATTTGATCATATGCTGTAAAGCTGGCTCCACCTTGCTCTGCCAATACCTTTGTAATAGCGGCTGTCAAGGTTGTCTTGCCATGGTCTACGTGTCCAATCGTTCCAATGTTGCAGTGCGGCTTCGTCCGCTCAAACTTCTCTTTTGCCATTTAGATTTACTCCAAATAAAATTAGTTAATAAAAAAAACAAATTTAAAATTAAAATGATTTTAGCGAGGCAGATAGAGGTGCGACAAGGAGCGCAGAAACTTGAGCGTACATAGAAGTACGTGAGTTTCGAGCACCGCATCACGCCTCTAGGTGCCCGTTAAAATCATTTTATGAATTTTTGGCTTTTACCTTATCGGCAATATCCTTAGGTACTTCCGCATAGTGGTCAAACACCATGGTAAACTGTGCACGGCCCTGTGACAAAGAACGCAAAGTATTTACATAGCCAAACATATTGGCCAGAGGAACCTGCGCATCAATCACACGAGCATTTGCACGTTGATCCATGCCGTTTACCAAACCACGACGAGAGTTCAAATCGCCGATAATATCACCCATATATTCCTCGGGTGTAACCACCTCAACCTTCATAATCGGTTCCAAGAGCTTCGGATTGGCCTGACGCATACCTTCACGGAAAGCGGCACGAGCAGCAATTTCAAAGCACATAACGTTAGAGTCGACCTCGTGGTAAGCACCATCATAGAGGTTGCACTTAACACCGGTAACCGGATATCCGGCGATAACACCGGCATCCATGGCGCTGCGCAAACCTTTCTCAACACCGGGGATGTACTCTTTGGGAACATTTCCGCCGACAACAGTATTCTCAAATTCAAAACCATTATAACCTTCAATCGGTTCAAATTTGATTTTGACTTTTGCAAACTGACCGGCACCACCGGATTGTTTCTTGTGGGTGTATTCAATATCACAAGGTTTGGTAATGGTTTCACGATAAGCAACTTGCGGCTCACCGACATTGCATTCAACCTTGAACTCACGTTTCAAACGATCAACGATAATTTCAAGGTGCAACTCACCCATACCTTTGATGATGGTCTGACCGCTGTCAGGATCGGAAGATACCTTGAAAGAGGGGTCTTCCATAGCCAAACGAGACAAAGCCAAGCCCATTTTCTCAACATCAGCCTTAGTTTTGGGTTCAACCGCCAACTCGATAACCGGATCCGGGAACACCATGTTCTCAAGCACAATCGGATGAGCCTGATCACACAAAGTATCACCGGTGGTGGTATCCTTCAAACCGGCCAAAGCGATAATATCGCCGGCATGAGCTTCTTTCAAATCCTCACGTTTGTTAGAATGCATCAACAACATACGACCAACGCGCTCTTTTTTATCTTTAACAGAGTTATAGATATAAGAGCCGGCAGTCATTGTACCGGAATAAATACGAGTAAAGGTCAAAGAACCGACGAAAGGATCGTTCATAATCTTGAAAGCCAAAGCAGCTAAAGGCTGATCATCGGCAGGTTTACGAACTTCCTCGGCCTCGGTGTCAGGATTAATACCTTTAATAGCTGGAATATCAACCGGTGAAGGCAGATAATCAATAACGGCATCAAGCAAGGGCTGAACACCCTTGTTCTTGAAAGCAGTGCCGCAAAAAACCGGAACAAAGTCTTGAGCCAATGTACCTTTACGGATGCACTTTTTCAAGGTTTCAACCGAAATCTCTTTGCCTTCCAAATAATCTTCCATGGCTTGCTCGTCCTGCTCAACAGCAGTTTCAACCAAATCATGGTGATATTCTTCAGCCTTTTCTTTGAGGTCAGCCGGAATTTTCTGAATTTCGATCGGAGAATCAGCAGTATCACCGGTATAGATGATTGCATTCATGTTGAGCAAGTCAACAACGCCGCGGAAATCAGCCTCAGCGCCGATCGGCAATTGCAATGCCAACGGGCGTGCACCCAAACGGTCCTTAATCATGTCCAAACAACGGAAGAAGTTTGCACCGATACGGTCCATTTTGTTGCAGAAGCAAATTCTCGGTACGCCGTACTTATCAGCTTGTCTCCAAACTGTCTCAGACTGCGGTTCAACACCGGCAACCGAGTCAAATACGGTAATGGCACCATCCAATACACGCAAAGAACGCTCAACTTCAACGGTGAAGTCAACGTGTCCCGGAGTATCGATCAAGTTAATACGATGTCCTTTCCAAAAACAGGTGGTGGCAGCAGAGGTAATGGTAATACCGCGCTCTTGCTCTTGTTCCATCCAGTCCATGGTGGCAGCGCCTTCATGAACCTCACCGATTTTGTGGGTTTGACCTGTGTAGTAAAGGATACGCTCACTGGTCGTCGTTTTACCGGCGTCGATGTGAGCCATAATACCGATGTTTCTATACAATTCCAATTTATGTGTACGAGCCATTGTATTTTATCCCTAAACTACATTAAAATTTATAATGGGAGAAAGCCTTGTTGGCTTCAGCCATTCTATGAGTATCCTCACGTTTCTTAACGGCAGAACCTTTGTTAGCGACAGCATCCAACAATTCGTTGGCCAATCTCTCTGTCATTGTAGATTCTGAACGTTTTTTAGCAGCTTCGATAATCCAGCGGATAGCCAAAGCCTGACGACGGTCCGGACGAACCTCCATTGGCACTTGGTAAGTAGCACCACCAACGCGGCGAGACTTAACCTCAACCAAAGGCTTAACATTTTCAATAGCGTCAGCAAAGACTTTCAAAGCATCTTGTTTTGACTTGGCAGCAATGATATCAAAAGCAGAATAAACGATTTTCTCGGCAACAGCTTTTTTACCATGCTCCATAACGTTATTAATAAATTTTGCGACTACCTTATCGCCGAATTTAGCATCAGGCAGTACGATTCTTTTTTCAGCAGTATGACGACGTGACATCTTTTCTACTCCTTATTTCGGTCTCTTGGCGCCATACAACGAACGACGCTGACGACGTTTGGAGATACCCTGAGTATCCAAGGTACCACGAATGATATGATAACGAACACCAGGTAAGTCTTTTACACGGCCGCCTTTAATCAGTACCACTGAGTGTTCTTGAAGATTATGACCTTCACCAGGGATATAACTGATTACTTCAAAGCCGTTGGTAAGACGAACGCGAGCCACTTTACGCAAAGCGGAGTTCGGTTTTTTCGGGGTTGTTGTATAAACCCTTGTACAAACACCGCGTTTTTGTGGACAAGCTTTCAAAGCCGGAACTTTGTTTCTCTTCACTTTGGGTGTTCGTGATTTACGAATTAACTGATTAATTGTAGGCATCACAAATTTCCTTAAGTAGTCTCGGCACCATAGACTCATAAACGTTTTAAGTCAAGGGCTTTTTACAAAAATTTTCAATTATTTGAGTCCAAAAGAGGTTAAGATTCCGTTTACGTTTCAGGTCTTTAAGGCTCTCCGATTCGGAAGACAGCGAGCACGGCAGAACCCCTTTGAGTCCATTTGAGTCTAAGGAATGTAAAATTTTCTGTTTTCAAACTGCTTTTTGGCCTAATTCTTGCATAACCGATAAAAAATTCTTGCCTTTTTAAAATATGCTTTTAGGATTTTCCCATACGTTAATATTATGGAGATTCTATAAACATGACACTAGAACAGGATATTTCCTGTGCCAAACGCACTATTGACAAAGAAGTTGAGGCTCTCCGAGCATTGGAAGCTTCTTTTGATCAGAGCTTGTCAGCCGCTCTGGATTTAATGCAAAATGCCCAAGGCCGCGTTATTGTTACCGGCATGGGCAAATCAGGCCACATCGGGCGCAAAATTGCAGCAACCTTGGCCTCAACCGGCACCCCGTCATTTTTCGTGCACCCGGCGGAAGCCAGCCACGGCGACTTGGGTATGTTCACAGAAAAAGACGTAGTCTTAGCCATTTCCAATGGTGGTGAATCAAAAGAATTATCAGATATTTTAGTATTCTGCAAACGTTATGGCATTCCCTTAATAGCCATGACCAAAAACCCCGACAGCGCTCTAGGCAAAGCCGGAGATATTTTGCTCAAACTCCCCGATAATGGTGAGGCTTGCCCGCTTGGTATGGCCCCCACCTCTTCCACCACTGCCACTTTGGTGCTGGGAGATGTTTTAGCCGTTTGCCTGATGGAAAGAAAAGGTTTCTCAAAATTAGACTACAAAAAACGCCACCCCGGCGGCAAACTGGGCGCCATGTTGCAAAAAGTGTCAGACCTGATGCACAAAGGAGATGAGATTCCTCTGGTAAAAGAAAATGCCTCCATGCAAGAAGCTCTTCTGACCATGACCTCAAAAATGCTGGGATGCGTGGGTATTGTTGATGGCTCTGGCAAATTGGAAGGCATCATCACAGATGGTGACTTGCGCCGTTGTATGTCAGCCGACATCATGAGCAAAACAGCTGCCGGTGTTATGACAAAAGACCCCAAGGTTATAGCTCCGGATGTTATGGCGGTTGAGGCCTTAAACATGATGAACAACACCGGCAAAGGCATTACCCAACTTTTTGTCTTGGATGATGATAAAAAACCCATCGGTATTATTCATATTCATGACTGCTTGCGTGCCGGAGTAGCCTAAACCGTGGTTGATCTAAAAAAAATAGATACATACTTTAATGAGGATTCTAAGCTGTCAACCTCTCCGGCAGAACCACAACCTTTATTAAAACATTCACGCTTTGTAAAACTGGCAAAATTGGCTTTACCTTCCATTGCGGCGGTATTGATAGGCTTGCTGTTGTTATTTCCAAGCCTAAGACAAGATGCCAGAGATTTTAAGCTGGATATTACCCGTCCCAAGCGAGGCGAGCTTGAAAAATTGCACGTAGAGAACACGGTTTTCTACATCACCGACAAAGACAACAAAGTAAACAACTTTGTTGCCAGCAATATTGATGAAACAGCCCCTGGCTCAAAGCTGGTAAAACTCACCAAACCCGAGGGTATATTACCCTTAGATAAAGATCGCTGGATAAATATTAAAGCCCCCCTTGGATTTTTCAACCAAACCAACAATTTGCTAGAATTAAAAGAACAAGTTGAAATGTTTTACAGCGAAGGAATGAGCATAATAACATCATCAGCCTTTTTTGACTTCAATGCTGCAAAAGGCTATGGAAAAGAACCAGTTAAAGGACAGGGATTTCTGGGAGATTTAGAAGCAGATGGTTTCGAATTCTCCACCAAAGATGATATTTTAATTTTCAAAGGCCATAATGACATAACCATCAAGGAAGAAAGCTTTTCAAAATGAGATTATTTTTAAGCATAGCACTACTAACAATTTTTTGCTCAATTGCCCAAGCCGGAGATGTCAATATTACGGCCGACAAGCAGGTAGAATGGCACCAAAAGGAGCAAAAAGTCGTAGCCAGAGGCAACGCCGTTGCCACCAAAGATGATATGAACATCAAATCAGATACTTTAACGGGCTACTACCAACCCGGCGGCAAAGGCACAAAGGGCCAGATTAATCGTGTGGTAGCCAACGGCAATGTTCGCATGCATTCACCACGTGCGGATGCCTTTGGTGACAATATGGATTATGACTTAAACAAAGATACAGCTGTTTTGGTTGGCAAACCAGCCACCATCAAAACCGAGCAAGAAACCATAACGGCGCAAGAAAACATTACTTATTACCCATCGCAACAAAAGGCCATCGCCCTTGGCAACGTCAAAGCGGTTGATAAAGACGGCAACCAACTGTTTTCAGATAAGATGATTGCGTTCTTTGTGAAGGGAAAAGATAATTCCTCAAGTCTTACCTTAGACAAGGTGGATATTTTCGGCAACGTCAAAATCGTCACCAAAGACGCCACCGTTACGGCAGATAAAGGGACATATCTTCCCAACTCCGGACTGGTAAAACTTTTTGACAACATCATCATCAACCAAGAAGGCAACCTGTTGCGTGGAGATAAAGCAGAAACCAATCTCAACACGGGTATAAGCAAACTTTTGGCCGGCTCCCAAAAGAGCAGAGTAAAAGGCGTATTTAAAGAGAAGAAATAGACATGACTCATAATTACAATCCGGAATCAAAGCTTGAAGTATTTAATATCGGCAAAAAATATAAGAACCGTCCGGTATTAAGAAACGTATCCTTAAACGTGCGCCGAGGAGAAGCTGTTGGCCTACTTGGTCCTAACGGCGCCGGCAAGACCACTTGTTTTTATTGTGTCACCGGGCTAATCACACCGGACTATGGCGATGTTCACATCGATGGACAAGACATCACCGCCCTGCCGATGTATCGCCGCGCCCGCTTAGGTATTGGCTATCTTCCGCAAGAGGCCTCGATTTTTCGCTCTTTAAGTGTAGAAGACAACATCAAAGCGATTCTAGAAATTGTGATTGAAGATGAGAGCCAAAGGGAAAATATGTTGGAAGAGCTCTTGAGCGAGTTTTCAATTGCGCATTTAAGAAAATCTCCGGCGATAGCGTTATCAGGCGGAGAGCGCCGTCGTTTGGAAATTGCCAGAGCCTTGGCCAGCCAACCACATTATATTTTGCTTGATGAACCCTTAGCCGGTATTGACCCGATTGCCGTGGGAGAGATAAGGAATCTTGTTTCACAACTAAAACACCGTGGCTTGGGGGTGCTAATAACCGATCACAATGTTAGAGAGACACTTGATATTACGGATCGTGCCTATATTTTACATGGAGGCACGGTTTTAATGGAAGGAACTCCGGAAGAAATTGTTGCCAATAAGGAGGTTCGCAAAGTCTACCTTGGTGACAATTTCTCAATGTAGCAAAAGGCAATTACCATGGCTGTAACGCCCAGGCTGGAAATAAAACAAAGCCAGTCCCTGCTGATGACCCCACAGCTTCGGCAGGCAATTAATTTGTTGCAGCTGAATAATATAGAACTTGGTGAGCTGATTGAAGAGGAACTTTCCCGCAACCCTCTTTTGGAAAAAGAAGACACTTATCTCGGGGAGCAGGCAGATAATTTTTCCCCCACAATAGACACGCCGCCGACCGAGCTGCAAAAACCAGAACCAGAAGAAGAATTTAAGCCAGACATTGATTACGACACCGGTTTTGATAATGATTTTGGCAGTGACAGAGAAGGCTATGAGCTTGAGGCCGATTACAGCTGGAATGACTACTACAAAGTTAAAGACAACCGCTTTGGCGAGGCTGATTTTGACTACTGCGAACAAAGGCTTTCCGACAAAAAATCACTTTATCAATTTTTAGCAGAGCAAATACGCGTTTGTTTTTCTTCCGCCGCGGACCGGATTATTGCGCATCAGCTCTGCGAACATTTAGACGGCGCCGGATATTTCAGAGGTGACGCAGAAGAAATAGCTAAGCGTCTGCGCACGAGCAAAGAGCGGATATTAAGCGTCTTGGAAAAAATGAAAGGCTTTGAGCCCTCCGGTATTTTTGCCACAAGCTTGGAAGAATGCCTGACCATTCAGCTCAAAGACATCAATCGCTATGACCCGGCCATTGCCGAGTTATTGAAGAATCTTCCTTTGTTGGCCGCGGGAAAATACAAGGAGCTAAAACAACTTTGCCAAGCAACTGATGAAGATTTGGCCTCCATGATAGCCGATATCAAATCTCTAAACCCCAAGCCTGCCGCCGGCTATGAGCATGATACCACGAACTATATTGTGCCGGATGTATTTGTGCATCGCCAAAAAAGCGGAGACTACAGAGTTGAGTTAAATTCTTTATCTTTGCCTAGATTGCTGATTAACCAGCGTTACTACAGTGAATTAGCCAACAAAGATAAAAATGCTAAACGTTACCTGAAAGAAAACTTAAGTTCGGCTAATTTTTTAATTAAAGCCATGCATCAGAGAGCCTCGACAATTTTGCGCGTCAGCGAAGAAATTGTTAGACAGCAACGAGATTTTTTTGAATATGGTATAGAAAGATTAAAGCCGTTGAATCTCAAAGATATTGCCTATAATCTTGAGATGCACGAAAGTACCGTAAGCCGTGTCACCTCTCGCAAATATATGCATACGCCGCGAGGGCTTTTTGAGCTGAAATTTTTCTTTTCCGCGGCGGCCGGTAGCTATATCGGCAAAGAAGACACCTCGACGATAGCAATAAAACATAAGATAAAACAATTAATTAATAATGAGAAGCCTCAGTCAATTTTATCAGATGACAAGCTGGTAGAGCTTTTAGGGCAAGAAGGCATAAAGATAGCTCGTCGCACGGTTGCCAAATATCGAGAGGCCCTAAACATACCAACTTCTGCGGAAAGGAAGCGCCAGAAACGCAAGACAACACTATAACTAACAAGCTCAAACAAATTAAAATGTTGACTTTCTGCAAATAAGGCTGTATTTCCTTTTGATATTGAGATATACTGTATACTCCGGTAACGGATATTTCAAAGAGTTTAATTTATTTATGCAAGGAAGAATTATGAAGATTACATTATCAGGCAATCAGGTTGATATCGGGGACAGACTCCGCAACCACGTAGAAGAAAACATTCTCAATGCTGTAAACAAATATTTTCCGGCTCCCATCAGCTGCAGTGTTACCTTCACCAAAGTAAAAGACAGCTTCAACGCTGATGTCACTGTTCATCCTGCTAAAAACATAATATTAAAAGGTAGCGGCAGTGCCGGAGATCCCTACTCTGCATTTGATGCCGCCAATGAGCACATTGCAACCCGTCTGCGTCGTCACAAGACCAAATTGAACGACCACAAAGGCAAGACTGGTTTGGCAGAAATCGCCAATGAGGCAGTATTCTCTCTCAATGAAGACGCCGAAGAAATTGATATTGACGATGCCCCCTTAACCATAGCCGAGTTAGAAGCCAACATTCCGGTTTGCACGGTATCAGAAGCGGTTATGTATATGGATTTGAATGATGAGGTAGCTTTGATGTTCAAAAATGCCGCTACCGATAAATTCAACATGGTATATCGCCGCAAAGATGGCAATATCGGCTGGGTAGAACCCAAAACAGAGAACTAAAGAATTGAGGCTATAAGCGCATGAATATCTCAGACATAATGAATGAGAAAAGTATTTTACTGGACATCAAAGCTGGCAGCAAGCGCGAGCTTTTGCAAGAATTGGCTGTCAAAGCATCAGAAATAACTGGTTTGGATGACCGCACGATTTTTGATACTTTCTTGGAAAGAGAAAACTTAGGCTCGACCGGCTTTGGCGGCGGCACAGCTCTGCCTCATGGTCGTTTTGAAGGCCTAGATAAAGTCTGTGCTATTTTTGCCAGACTGGCTTCACCGGTGGATTTTGACGCCATTGACGGCAAACCGGTAGACCTCGTTTTCGCACTCTTATCACCGGAAGACAACGGCGCCGATCACCTAACTGCACTGGCCAAGATGTCTCGTATATTAAAAGACGAGGCTTTGTGTGCCAAACTCAGACAGGCAGGAAAAGCTGTTGAGGTATATGCGCTGATCAGCCAAGATTAAAGACTAAAAAAAGCCCCGCTTTAGCGGGGTTTTTTAATGGACGCTGTGTGGTTCCAAATCATTTTGTTTGGCAACAATAAAGGCAAATTCTCTGGAATCCGTAGCGGCAATTCTCTCTCCGTCTGCACCATAAATAAGCCACATAGGCTTACCTTCATAAGTACCATATTTAATAAAAGCAGAATGTTCATCATTCCAAGACTGCAAAGCTTCAACTTCTGTCAAACTAAAATCATTCTTGAACATATTTCTCTCTTTTCATTTATAATTTAGCAACATTTTAGAGCTATATTATTAAATAATAGCTAACAACGAGAAAGATTCCTGCCATGTTTGTAAGCCTCAACCGCAAGATTATTTACAGTATATTGCTTTTGTTTCTAATCACCTCTTTGATTTTTGTATATACATTTTACCTTGTTTATGGCAACAAAATTCAAGAAGAACAGCTATATAGCATTCAGAGAAATCAGCAGTATATTGAACTTTTATACCGCAACATCAACATGTCAAAAGAGCTCAGACAATTTTTATCTGAGCACCCTGAAATAAAAACAGCAGAAACGACCCTAAAAAGCTTTTATTCAGTTTCTTCAGAGGAGGAGCGTCTGGAGCAACTGGCGGCGGAACAAAAAAAGATTGCGGAAATCAGCAACAGTTTTGACCAAAGATATCAGACCATACAAGAAAGTTTAAAGATATTTGGTATCAGCTCAATCCTAATCGTACTATCCATCATCCTGCTAGCATTACTGATAACCCGCTGGATATTAAATCCAATTAACAAAATATCTGCCGTTTCGGAAGCGGTCTCTCACGGTAATTTGGATGTTAGGATTCCAGAGAATCTGCACTCCAAATTTGCCGATGAATTAGACTATCTAATTTCAACATTCAACCAAATGTTAAACAACCTACAGGCCGTCATTTCTGAGGTAAAAGACAAAGAACAATTTTTGCAGTCTCTGATAGACAGCATTCCCGATGGGATTAGAGTTATTGACAAAGACTATAATATTATCATTGCCAACAAAGCATATTACAAACAAATTGGCCACGCCCAAAAAGATTGTAGCAAATGTTATGAGGCCTCACAAAAAATAAAGAGTCCTTGTAGTTTAGAAACGTTCCATTGCCCTCTGCATGAAATTTTGCATAATCACAAAAATAATGTAAAAGTAGTCCAACAATTTGCAGCTTTCCCACAGAGACACCTTTCCATAAATGCAGCCCCCTTAAGACATAATGGTAAAGACAAGTACATTGTTGAAGCTATCCGAGACTTGAGCGAGGACATCAACTTTTCTCACCAACAAAAATTGTCTTCTTTAGGCTTCTTATCAACCTCGATTGCCCACGAGATAAAGAATCACCTGGGAGCACTGAGGATGATTTTGGAGCGTCTTCTTGATAAATTTTATGCTGATAAAGATGACAATGCCGAAGATAAAAAGAACCTGCTGATGATATACAACGAGCTTGTTCGTTGCATAGACGTTCCTGAACGCTTACTAAAACTGGCTCGTTCGGTTGAAGACAACAGCCAGAAGATCAATGTCAAAAACAGCTTAACAGATGTCATCCAATTACTTGATTTTGAGGCCAAGAGCAAAGGTATAAATATTGAGCTTCATGCCTCGGCAGATGACATCATCATTCGCGGCAACGATGCAGACTTCAAGATGGTGGCCATTAATATTATAATGAACGCACTCAAAGCCATGGATTCAGACGGGGTTTTGAGCATTAACATCAAAAAAGACAAAACCGGACACATAAACATCAGTTTCACAGACACCGGCATTGGTATCTCACCTGAGAATTTGAATAGGATTTTTGATCCGTTCTTTTCCGAAGGACACGACAACGCCAAAAAGGGAACAGGGTTAGGGCTCTCGATAGCCAAGTCAATTGTTGAAAAAAGCGGCGGCAAGATAAGTGTCAGCAGCACGGTAGGGGTTGGCAGCTGTTTCACTTTGACATTCCCGCCGATAAAAAATGTTGCAAAAAAATAATTCTGGGTTTATTAATAGTACAAAGTTATTTAGCAAAAGGATTTTTTAATGAGTAAAGAAGAACTGTTGGAACTAAGCGGAGAAGTTATTGAAAAACTGCCCAATGCCATGTTTCGTGTCAGATTGGAGAATGGTGTTGAGATATTGGCGCACACGGCAGGCAAGATGCGCAAATTTCGCAT
Source organism: uncultured Pseudomonadota bacterium (assembly GCA_949290295.1). GTDB lineage: Bacteria > Pseudomonadota > Alphaproteobacteria > RF32 > CAG-239 > CAZU01. Next base: position 11,684 of record CASERH010000038.1, read on the forward strand.
CCGTGTAATGGTCGGCGACAAAGTAGATATTGAGATGACGCCCTATGATTTGACCAAAGGCCGCATTACCTTCCGCCACAAAGAATAAGTTTTCTAATTTATTAAACCCCTCACCTACAGATGAGGGGTTTTGATTTATGTGGAAAAGTCCTCGGTTGCTCTGGTCATGAGTTAGAAAAAAAGATACAATTTGACTTGGTACCAAATATAGTTAGTAGAGGGCTAATGAGTGGAATCAGCTTAACTGCAAGCATGCGGTCGAATTTGCTGAGCCTGCAAAATATCAGCGGGCAGGTTTCCTCTACGCAAAACAAACTCTCTACCGGTAATAAAGTAAATTCCGCCATAGATAACCCCAGCTCATACTACACAGCCCTTTCATTAAACAATCGCGCTGATGATTTGAATGCTCTATTGGATTCCATGGGGCAGGCTGTAAGCACGATAAAAGCCGCCACCCCGGCTTTGGAGAGTGCCACCGAGTTTTTGGAGCAAGCCAAAGCAGTGGCTAACCAAGCTCTTGAGACAGCCAAAGTGCCGGATAAAGCTTTCTTTGAAGAAAAGGTTGGAGCAACCGGCGCAGTTGTTAGCACCGCTCAGGAGCTGAGAGATGCGATTGCCGCCGGCAAAGAAACAATCTGCGTTTACGGACACATAGAATTAGATGATTTAGACACAAACGGTGATATCTCGCTGAAAAAAAATCAGAAACTAGTCGGTGTCGGTTACTTTGGCAATTACGATACAGATGTGGATAAATTTTCTTCCATATCGGCAACAGGTAATACCACCTATGTTATGATAAGCGTAACCAAGACAGGGTGTGAAATCTCTGACTTAAGTATAAATTATACAAGTAATATTCTAACAAGAGGCTCATATGCGGTATATGTAAGTGGAACAGGAGTCGCAGCAGAAATGAGCGACATAGATATTAACGCTGATTTTTCGTATAGTGGTTATGGAATGTCAGCAATTCGCTCATCGTATGAATCCACTATTAATCTAAAAAACAGCATCAATATTGAAACATCAGGACAAAATGGATTTGGAATCTGTGCCTATGAAGGTGCTGTTGTTAATATCAATTCGGGGGCTACGGTTGCAGTTAAAACACTAGGACAATTGGGCTATGGAATTTATGCAGGCACAAGAGGAAGCGCTAATATACAGCTAGGAGCATCTGTAAATATCCAAACTTCTGGTAAAGAGGCCTATGGTGTTTACACTTATAATTCAGGCAATTTCAATATTGCTGGTAACATATATGTTAAAGCAGAAAAGGCCTATGGATTAGCCCTATCAGTGACGAATGGTAATACGATTAACATTTTATCAACAGCGCAGATTTATTTTAATACTATCAGTTCAGAAATTTTCAATGGCCATGACGATGGTACAGGCCCTAATATCTTAGACATAGCCGCGGGGGCAAAGTTGGCATTTGAGAAAGATGGCAAAACAGATTGGTATGAGGTAAAAGAAAGCAAGGATAAGAATGATTCCACAACAGACAATCATGTATCTGCAGATAACATAAAAGACAAACTGAACGTAGAAACGACTTCTGCCTGGGAGTTGCCGGAGAAGATAGAATATAAAGAAGGAACAGCGCAAGATTTAAGTGAAACAAGCAAACAGTATCAAGAAATCATCAATCAGTATGACGCATTGATAAAAGATGCAGGGTATAAAGGCATAAATTTGCTGCAAACAGATAAGTTAAGTGTGAAATTCGATGAGGAAAACACTGCGGCACTCGAGGTGCAGGGCAAAGACATGAGCACTCAAGCCTTGGGCTTTAAGACATTTGAGTGGCAGAGCCAAGGAGATATCAATAAGTCCATAGAGGAGCTGACATCTGCCATAAAC
>CASERH010000039.1 GCA_949290295.1 uncultured Pseudomonadota bacterium
AGCCAGAGAGAGGGAGTTAATGGCTAATTGTTGGCGGGTTTGGAGAGCCAACATATTGGCACTCTCCTCATTCATATCCGCAAGTGTCAACTTATCCGCACCCTCGGTCAAGACATTTATCAAGCTCTCGGTGAAATCTTGGCGCGTGGTGATGATGTTATAATTATTGCCAAGCTCTGAGGAATAATTGCGGATGGAGTTTATCGCAGATGTCAGCTCCTCTATGGACTTATTGATATCTCCTTGGCTCTGCCACTCAAATGTCTTAAAGCCCAGGGCTTGAGTGCTCATGTCTTTGCCCTGCACCTCGAGTGCCGCAGTGTTTTCCTCATTGAATTTCACACTTAACTTATCTGTCTGCAGCAGATTTATGCCTTTATACCCTGCGTCTTTTATCAATGCGTCATACTGATTGATGATTTCTTGATATTGCTTGCTTGTTTCACTTAAATCTTGCGCTTTTCCTTCTTTATATTCTATCTTCTCCGGCAACTCCCAGGCAGAAGTTGTTTCTACGTTCAGTTTGTCTTTTATGTTATCTGCAGATATGTTATGGTTATCGGTGCTCGAATCGTTTTTATCCTGCTTGCTTTCTTCTACCTCATACCAATCTGTTTTGCCATCTTTTTCAAAGGCCAACTTTGCCCCCGCGGCTATATCTAAGATATTGGGGCCTGTACCACCATTTCTTTGATTAGCGATTACAACAGCTTCCGACGTACTTAGATAAATTTGAGCAGAAGAACCTATATTGAGATAATTAGAGCTAGGAACGGCCATGTTGATGCAAATTTCATTAGAAGATTCGACGCGCATATTTCCAAGAAGGTTCAAAGAGGAAGCATTTTGCAGACGAACACCAAAACCTGATTGACCACTAGTCATAATCGCGATGTTACTTTCAGATGCTGCGTTAAATCTTCCACTATCATATAATGAAATTCCCCAGCCATAAGCACCTGACGCTTTTATATTCATATTTGCTTGCGACATTACATAAGCTGTAGCATCATTAACATATATGCCCCAACCATAAGTACCGGACGCATTTATATTAATATTCCCCTGAATATTGGTTACTGCACCTTTAGCAACCATTAACGCCGCTCTAACAGGAGTATTAGAAACATCATCAGAAAATATTGCTGTTATATCTAAATTTCTAAGTGTTGTTTGATAGCTAGTTCCTTCTCCGCCACCATCTATTTTTATTGCATTTGCTGAACCAACGGCAACCTTATTATTATAATCAATACTCAAATCAGACACAAAACAATTATTCTGCTTAACACTAAGGAGATTTATATTCGCTACATTTGCCGTGGCGCTGATAGAAGAAAACTTGTTGGTATCAGTGTCAAAATTACCAAAATAGCCGACACCGACCAGTTTTTGGTTTTCTTTTAATTCTAATCCGTCACTAGCGGAAATATCGCCTAAGTCAATGGCGCCGTAAACGCAGATTGTTTCTTTGCCGGCGGCAATCGCATCTCTCAGCTCCTGAGCGGTGCTAACAACTGCGCCGTTTGCTCCAACCTTTTCTTCAAAGAAAGCTTTATCCGGCACTTTGGCTGTCTCAAGAGCTTGGTTAGCAACGGCTTTGGCCTGCTCCAAAAACTCGGTGGCACTCTCCAAAGCCGTGGTAGCGGCTTTTATCGTGCTCACAGCCTGACCCATGGAATCTAACAATGCATTCAAATCATCTGCTCGATTGTTTAAGGATAAAGCTGTGTAGTATGAGCCGGGATTATCTATGGCGGAATTAACTTTATTACCGGTAGAGAGTTTGTTTTGCGTAGAGGAAACTTGCCCGCTGATATTTTGCAGGCTCAGCAAATTCGACCGCATGCTTGCAGTTAAGCTGATTCCACTCATTAGCCCTCTACTAACTATATTTGGTACCAGGTTAAATTGTATCTTTTTTTCTAACTCATGACCAGAACAACAGAGGACTTTTCCACATAAATCAAAACCCCCGCTGGAGGAAATTCCTGGCGGGGATTTGGCTTTACAGCAGGCGGCTCTTGTCTATTGCCGCCTTAACAAACGCCACAAACAGCGGTGCCGGTGCAAAGGGTTTTGACTTTAGCTCCGGATGGAACTGAACCCCCACAAACCACGGATGATCCGGTATCTCTACAATCTCCGGCAACTTACCGTCAGGCGATTTACCGGTTATGCTCATGCCTGCCATTCGCAACTGTGGCTCATATTTCATATTTACCTCATAACGGTGGCGGTGGCGTTCTGATATCTCCTCACATCCATAGGCCTTGGCCGCTTTTGAGTTCGGGCTCAAAATACATTTATATGCACCTAACCTCATGGTGCCGCCCAAGTCTCCGTCTTGGCTGCGAACTTCTTTGTTGCCATCCTTGTCCCACTCGGTCATCAGTCCTACAACCGGCTCACAATCTTTCATAAACTCCGTGGTGCCGGCATTCTTTATTCCCGCCACATTCCTCATGGTTTCTATCACGGCCATCTGCATACCAAAACATATGCCCAAAAACGGTATCTTGTGCTCTCTGGCATAGCGAATGGCATTTATCTTGCCCTCTGTTCCTCTCTGACCAAAACCGCCGGGAACCAAAATGCCGCTCACGTCATTTAGGTGGTCTTCAGGTGCTTCTTTTTCTAAAAGTTCTGAATCAATCCATTTGACTTTCACTTTGTATTTGTTGGCAATTCCACCGTGGGTCAATGCCTCGTTTAGTGACTTGTAGGCCTCCAAAAGTTGCGTATATTTGCCGACAACCGCTATTCTCACCTCTCCTTCCGGGTGGCGGAGGGTCTCCACTATATGCTCCCATTTGCTCAAATCCGGCTCATCGTCACAGGGAATGCCAAAATGCCCCTCGTGCGAATAAGCTATCGGAACCTGATAAATGCTGCTGACATCCAACGCCGCAATAACGTTCTCCTCCCTAATATTGCAAAACAGCGCAATCTTGCGTTTCTCGTTTTGTGGAATCGGCATCTGCGAACGGCATAGCAACATATCCGGCTGGATTCCGTATTCTTGCAGCTTTTTAACCGAGTGCTGTGTCGGCTTGGTCTTTAGCTCTCCTGCCGTCGGAATATATGGCAGCAACGTCACATGAATGAACATGGCTCGCTCGCGCCCCAAATCATATGCCACCTGGCGAATGGCCTCCAAATATGGCTGCCCCTCAATATCACCCACAGTGCCGCCGATCTCACACAACACAAAATCTTCATCCGTTATGTCTGATAAAATAAAATCTTTAATCTCATTGGTAACATGCGGAATGACCTGAATGGTCGCTCCCAGATAATCTCCGTGGCGTTCTTTGTCTATCACTCGCTGATATATTTTGCCGGTGGTTACACTATCTGTCTTGTGGCAGGCAACACCCGAAAAACGCTCATAGTGCCCCAAGTCCAAATCTGTCTCGGCTCCGTCATCAGTCACAAAAACCTCTCCGTGTTGGTAGGGGCTCATGGTGCCGGGGTCAACATTCAAATACGGATCTAATTTTCTCATTCTGACCTTGAAACCCCTCGCCTGCAATATCGATGCCAAAGAAGCCGAAGCCAAACCCTTGCCCAAAGAGGATACGACACCCCCGGTGATGAATATAAATTTTGTTTGTTCAGACATTTAACTTACCTTTTTTAGTTACATTTTAAAGTGACAAAGGCACCTAAGTCTTAGGTGCCTTTGTATGTGAGCTCTCAATCTCATCTATTTTCCCGCTACCGGAGCCTCTGGAGCTATCGGCTCTGCCGGAGTGCTTTGGGCCGGTGCGCTCTCCAAAATGGAGCCACTCGGGCGATGAACCCCTTTATAGTAAATGGACAGCGAAATACTGGTGATAAACAATATCACAGCCAAAATCGCCGTGGTGCGGGTTAGAAAATTGCCTGTGCCGCGAGCCGTTAAGAAGTTTGAAGCGCCGGAACCGCCGCCCAAACCGTCTAAAGCTCCGCCGGTTGAACGTTGCAGCAAAATAACCGCAACCAAAAAAATACAAGCCAAGAGGTGAATTACTAATAAAACTGTTCCCATTTTATCTTCCTTTTCTTTATCTCTTCTTAGCAACAACCGGCATTTTTGGCAATACCCAAGAAATCTTCAGCCTTTAAGCTGGCGCCGCCAATCAAGGCTCCGTCTACATCAGGCAAATTCAACAGCTCTTTGGCGTTGCCCGGTTTTACAGAACCGCCATACAAAATGCGCATCTTATTAGCATTGCCTTTGCCCAACTTCTTGGCCAAGACCTTGCGCACCGCCGCATGAACCTCTTCAACATCTGCTGTGGTCGGAACTTTGCCGGTGCCGATTGCCCATACGGGCTCATAAGCAATAACCGTATCTGATGCTGTCGAATCGGCCGGAACAGAACCCAAAATCTGCTCACGGCAAACATCAACGGCTTTACCGGCCTCTCTTTGCGCCAACGTCTCGCCAATGCAAATAACCGTCTTTAAGCCGGCTTTGTGAGCGGCCTCTGCCTTTTTGCAGACCAGCTCATTCGACTCGCCATGGTCCGCGCGGCGTTCCGAGTGGCCCAAAATAACATAGCCACAGCCCAAATCTTTGAGCATCAGCGGACTGATATCTCCCGTGTGGGCACCTTTCTCAGCAAAGTGACAATCTTGCGCACCGAGAGCCACTTTGGCTCCGCGCAAAGCCTTCTTTACGGCCTGCAGCAATGTAAATGGCGGACATACCAGAAATTCACACTGCGGCTTGCCCAAAGCTTTTACGCCGGCGGCCACATTCTTTGCCAATTCAGTTCCATCTGCCAGTAAACCGTTCATTTTCCAGTTGCCGGCAATCAGTTTTTTTCGTGCCATAACCTTATTCCTTTTGTGTTTTTCAAAATTTCTCTATCAATCTCACTAACACACTCAAAAAAACTTTTCAACACCAATATTTATGAGTTGTATAAATTATTAATATTGATATATAATCGCGCCAGATATTTTAATGTAGATGTTTAAGGATAGGCTAATAATGATTACTAAAATCAGAAAATTTCAGGACTCTTGGCTGGTTAAGGGAATTTTGGCCCTGACCGCGCTCAGCTTTATGTCTTTGTTCGGAATCTCTGGATATATCGGACACGGAAATAATAATCGCCCTATTGTCCGCGTTGATGATGTGGAAATCATGCAAGATGATATCAACAACCAACTCAACGAGCAGATCCAAACCACCAGAAACCTCTTTGGCGATGATATGGAAATCTCTGAGACCATGCGCATGGCCATGCTCTATGAAATTGTTCAGAAAAATCTGGTTAATGCCATCTTGCAAAAAACCGCTCAAGACAATGATGTCGTCATCAGCGATGAGTTGGTTCGCAAAATTATCTACTCTCAACCCGAATTTATGGATGCCTCCGGCCAATTCAGTCTTGAGAAAATGCGCCGTATGCTTAGCCTTACCGGTTGGAGTGAGCAAAAATATATTGAAACTCTCCGCAGAGATGTTATCAAACAGCACCTTGTGCAGTCTCCGGTTGAGGGCATCGTCCTGCCCAAAGCCATTGACCCGTATCTTTCAGAACTCGACGGACAACGCAAAGTCTTCCAATTTGCGGTTATTGACCCTTCTAAACTCAAAGTTGACCGCAAAATCTCTGCCGAAGAAATAGAGCAATATTATCAGGATTTTGCACCTCAGTTTGAGGAGCCGGAAAATCGCGATGTATCTTTTATTGAACTCTCGGTTGACCAATTGGCGCAAAATATTGTTCCTGATGATTTAGAAATCCAAGAATATTATCAAAACAACATAGCTGACTTTGTCATCCCCGAAAAGCGCCATGTTTTGCAAATGGTGTTTGATGACCAAGCCACTGCCGACAAGGCTGAGGCTGCTCTTAATGCCGGCGGCGATTTCTTTAAAGTTGCCCAAGATATTGCTAAGCAAGACCGCGCGACCACCGATTTAGGTGAGGTTTCTCAAGATATGCTGATTGCCGATATGAGCGAAGCTGTCTTTGACTTGAAAAAAGGCGACTATACCCTGCCGGTTAAGTCCGATATGGGGTGGCATATCATGAAAGTTACTTCAATTACACCTAAGAAAGAAACTTCTTTGGCTGCGGCTAAGGGAAAAATTATTGAAAATATTCGCAAAGAGCAGGCCTATGAGCAAGCCAGCGACGTAATAAGCGAAATTGAGGACAAACTCGGTGCCGGTGCCGGATTGGAGGACATTGCTTTTCAATATAATGTCAAAATCAACTCTGCCAAAGGCTTGAAGGATGACGGCTCGGTCAAATCCGTTGCTCCGGCTTTCAAGGCCTTGGTTACAAGCGATGACTTTATTGACACGGCATTCTCTTATAACCCCGGTGAAATCAGCCAGGTTATGGAAAATGACACCGGCTTTGCCATCTTGCGGGTTGACAATATCCATGATGCCAAGCAAAAAGAATTGGCCGAGGTTAAAGGTGAGATTGAAAAGCTTTGGGCTGATAACGAGAAAAACGCCATCGCTCAGGAGATTTTGACCGATGTCAGCCACGATCTGGAAAACGGCGACAAATTTGCCGATGTGGCTAAACGCTTTGACCTTGACCTCAAAACGACCTCTCCGCTCAAACGTGGTGAGAGTTTTGCAGGGCTTACCCCATCGCAACTAATTGAGGTCTACCAAGAAAAAGAAGGAACGCCCAAAGTCTTCAATGAAGATGAGCGAGTCATCATTGTGGTGCCGAGCAAAGTTGTTCGCAGCAAAGTCAAAGTTTCCCCAGAGAAAATGGACGCTCTGCGTGCCTCTGCCCAGGCTGCTCTCAGCCAGGAGATGGCCAATGAGCTGATTGATGCCTACGGCTCGGAATACAAAGTTAGAGTTAAATACAAATATCTTGGCTTTAATGATTTGTAATAGATACTGAATCATCTTTCTGACAGCCGCCTGACTTGGGCGGCTGTTTTTTTATTCTATATATTGACATAATAGCCAAAATATATTATAGTACCTTTCATTGCAACATATATTTAATTCACTATTTTTATCAACCGAGGAAGGGCCTAAGGAACCCAATCGCGCCTCATTAAATATAGACGAAAACCATATAGCATTATGGGAACATACATTTTATTCTCGCTAATTTTGTTCACCATCGGATCTCTGGTGGGCATCCGAAAGAAAAAAATTTCTGTACCCTATATTGTTGTTTCATTGATTGCCGCTTTGGCGATCTTTGGAATTAACACCCTAAAAATTCCAATGATATCCTGGCATACTCCGGCCGGATATCTGGAAGCTGTATTGTTTTTTGGCATTATGTACTCTTTTGCCTTTATTGAGAATGATAATGCTAAAGACAATCTTCCGACACTGATATCTTTTGTGATCTCTGGTGTCGTGATGGTTGGAATATGGGCGTCTGGATGGAGCATATTCCGTGCCAACAAGCAGCAGAAGATTCTGCAGGTGACCGAAATGGCAGATACGATGCTCCACATTTCTCCGGTTCCTCTTGAGAAAATGTGTATCATCAATGCTACCGTGGCGCGGAACCTGGTAGCTCAGAAGCTTGGGGAACTCCAGAATAAATATGTTCTTGGTGAGTTTCGCAAGCAAAGCCTGACCGGCTCGTTCAAAATTACCGAGTTCAACGGCAATGAAACAGAAGTCCACTTTGACAACCAAATTGTCTTTGTGGCTCCTCTGGAGCATGGGGGCTTTTTCAAGTGGTTCCGAAACAGATACACTGAAGGGTATGCTTTGGTTAATGCCAGCGATCCCTCTGAGTATTATCTTGTGAAGGCGGTGAATGGACAGGAGCTGAAACTAAAGTATCTGGAAAGCGGATATTTTGGTAACTTTATCCGCCGACATGTCAGGATGAAATACCCTCACCTGATTGCAGACGACTACGGCATTGAGCTTGACAACCATGGTATGCCCTTTAACACGGTAACCATTCTGGAAAACAAGTTTGGTTTTGGCACTAAGGTTGTGAAAGGATCTCTCATTGTAGATGTCCAAACCGGCGAGATTAAAGAATACTCTCTTGAGGAGACTCCTGACTGGGTGAACCTTGTATGTCCACAAGACGTTACTCAGAAACAGATCTACTACTGGGGTGAGTATATCCACGGTTGGTGGAATCCTTCTCAAAAGGACAGAAAAGAGGCCAGCCCCGGAATGGATATTGTCTACAATTCTGATGGGTGTTCCTATTACGTAGGCATTCAAGCAAAAAAAACGGAATCATCCTCAAGTTCAACCTCAACCATCGGCTATATGATGATTGATACCAGGACCGGACAGGCAACGTTCTATGCCCGTGAAGGTATCAATGAGGTCACTGCCAAAGCTGCAATGCTGGCTGAGCCTTCCATTGCAAATGCAGTGAAGCTTGGAACAGTGTTCCTTGATGATGCCGTGTTCTATATGGTTGATGGATTGCATACCTATTTTGCAACTTTCATCAGCCCTATTGACAATATGCCGAAGTTCTTTGGTTTTTGCAATGCAGAAACAAAAGAAATTGTGGGCATTGGAGCAACTCTTCAAGAAGCCAAAGCAGCCTATCTTAAATCTGCCGCTCAATATAAACAGCGGACAAGTTTGAAATCAGGCAACAGTTCTGACACAATTAAAAAGACTGTAACGGTTTCTGAGAAAGTTCAGGAAGGAAACTGTTATTACTTCCGCTTCAAAGAGACCGGAAAGCGTGTCTTTTACGCCTACGGCGAGCTTTTGCCGGAGGTAAGATGGCGGGCAGACAAAGTTATCATCGGGTACAGAAACACCGAAGATGCTTTGACGCCCTTGACGTCCTACTCTCCAGTAGAGTAATCCTTTAAACTCAAACACCCCGCTTTGTTATAAAGCGGGGTGTTTTTGTATCTTTATCTATCCGGCCTTATTCAATGCAGCAGTCAACGGCTTTGCGAACAAAGGCTTTCATCTTGGCCAGGGCGCCTACTGGCTTTTCTTCTTTTACAACCGGGGCACTCTCCTGCTCTAATCTTGAAGATATCTTCTTGATATCATCCATCTTGTCTTCTACCCATTTGACGTCTTCAACATTGAGCATATTCATGTTTAAGCCCCAAAACAGGCAATATAACTCATAGGCTTGGTTAAACAGCTTATAAGCCTCCTCCTGGTGGCCAAGGCTCTGCTGCTTGGTGCCGACCTCCATCAGGCGCATGGATGATGCCAAAAGGTGTTTTGAAATACACCAAACCTCACCCTCATACTGGGGAATTACTTTTTGCATCAGGGTCTTGCGCAGTTCCCTCACCTCTTCTATCAAATCATAGTAAGATGTTTTGCCGGTTTTGGCTCCTGAGAACACCAAGTGCTCCTCTATGCTGATTAAATTCATGATGGCAATGGTCAAGTCCTGATCTGAGGACAAATCTTTGGGGTTGACCTTTTTGGTGGCGTCTATGCGCTCCACAAACTCTTTTACGTCTTTTGCTTTTTTCATCTTCTATTCTCCCGAAAATTCATACAACCCGGCGGCATCAAGCATATTTGCTGCTGCCACTTCTTCGCCAAGCGGATAATAATTAAACCAAACACTCAACAAAGCCAATGCGGCAACCGGCAACACTACTTTCTCAAACGGGAAATGCGCATGGCCACCGTTTCTGGCTTTCATCCACTGGTAAAACTTTGATACATAAATAAATGTCAGCGCGCCCAAAATGGTGGAAAACAGCAAAGGATCAAGGTAGAAAACGCACCAGATTACTTTGGGACTATAAGGTATCTCTGAAATATACATAAAGCCGATTGAACCAACCGAGATGGCCATCAGCCAGAAATCTCTGCCCCAGAAGTTCCAATTCTTTTTCTCAAACCACAAAATCAGCCAGTAGCCCAACAAGGCCAACAAGGCACCGGCCCAAACACCGACAACGCAGTCATCAACACCATAGTGGCGGGCAATCTCCAGTGAAGCGCCGACGGCGACCGTGCAAACCGCGCAGGCCGGATTGGCTAAAGCCTTGCTTGTCAGCGCCAATAAAATTGCCAAACTAAAAACAACAGACATTTATTTTCCTTTCATCATATCTCAACTTTCATATGTATGGTAATACATATATATAAAAGTTGTCAACTATTATTTTTGAAATATTTTATTCATTTAATGATTATTACTGCCAAAAAGCAACTTATTTTTATTGCTTATTTACAGCATTACTATTATCTTTATCCTCATGAAAAAACTTATCGAAAAAGCAAAAAACACACATTCTCTCTCTAGAGAGGAGCTTGTCTCCCTTCTTACTGATACGACCTGCTCTGATGAGCTGTTTGCCGCGGCTGATGATGTGCGCCGCCAATATGTCGGTGATGAAATCCACTTGCGCGCCTTAATTGAGTTCTCCAACTTTTGCAAAAACAACTGCTGTTATTGCGGTTTGCGGCGCGACAACAAAAATATCGAACGCTACCGGATTGATGAAGACACCATCTTCCTCTTGGCAGAGCACGCCGCGCGTAACATGGGGCTCAAAACAATCGTATTGCAATCAGGCAAGGATATGTTTTTCACCCAAGAAAAACTTTGCAACATCATCCGCAAAATAAAAACTTTGGATGTGGCACTGACATTGAGCATCGGTGAGAAAACTTTGGAAGAATACAAAGCCTATAAAGCCGCCGGGGCGGACCGTTTCTTGCTTAGAATCGAAACAACGGATAAAGACTTATACCTACGCCATGATCCCGGCATGAGTTTTGAAAACCGGGTTCAGTGCATTAAAAACCTGGGGCTTGCCGGGTTGGAAATCGGGTCCGGCGTTTTGGTCGGCTTGCCGGGGCAAAAAATTGAGAGCTATGCCGATGATATCTTGTTCTTTAAAGCCATCAATGCCGATATGATTGGTATCGGCCCTTTTATCCCCCACCCTGACACGCCACTCAAAGATGCTGCCGGCGGAACTCTTGAAACAGCCCTTAAGGTCATGGCTCTTACGCGCTTATTATTACCAGACATCAATATCCCGGCCACAACCGCCATGGAAACGCTTGCACCCAACGGGCAGACTAAAGCCTTGCAGGCCGGTGCCAATGTTATTATGCCTAATGTTACCCTCACCCAATATCGCAAGCACTATGAGCTCTACCCAGGGAAGTCTTCCACCAATTACACCTCTGATGAGAGCCTGCGTCAAGTGCGCGAAAAAATTGCTTCTATCGGCCGCACAGTTTCTCAAGCCAAAGGCTTCCACATTCGCAAGCCCCTTGCCTAAATCAAAAGCCCTGCTCTTTGCAAGCAGGGCTTTTTTTGACTTATCTTAGAGCTTTATCAGCTCCTCTACTTTTTCCTTGAACTTTTCCAAAACATCGGATTTTGGTGTATATTTCTCCTCAAAGGGAGGAATGCTCTGCCAGCCCAAGTCATCAAAAACTTGCTGAATCTGGTTGACCACGCCCGGGCGCCAGCCATAAGAGCCAAACGCCAAAGCCGTCTTATTTTTAGGTGCCAAACCTTTCATATAGGTTACAAAGCCGGCTACTCTCGGAAACAGCTGATTATTCAAGGTCGGGTTGCCAATCAAAACATATTTGGCATCCAAGAAATCAGGCATAATGTCTGACACATTTTTAACCGACAAGCAATGCTTGGTTACCGGAATCCCTGCTGCCTGGAAAACACCCATGGCCACATCTGCCAGGGCAGCCGTGGCTCCCCACATGGTGTCATACACGATAACAGCTTTGCCCTCATTGGCGCCGGAAGCCCATTTGCCATAGTTGCCGATAATAGCGTTGACCTCTTCTGCACCGGACCAAATCAGACCGTGTGAGGGAGCTATCATCTCAATATCCAGCCCCAAATCTCCCGCAGTTTTTAATGCCTTTTCGGCCTGCGCGCCAAACGGGAACAATATATTGGCATAGTAGCTCTTGGCGTGCTCCATAACCACATCAAACTTGGCATCTTTTACAAAGAGCGCATCAATGCAATAGTGTTGGCCAAAGCCATCATTGGAGAGAAGCAATTTATCTTCTTTAACATAGGTCATCATAGAATCCGGCCAGTGCAGCATCGGGGTTGTCATGAAAGCTAAAGTTCTGCTGCCGATTGATAAGGTATCGCCGCTCTTGATAAGCTCATACTGCCAACCGGTGGTATCAAAATGTGCCTCCAAGGCTTGTTTGCCTGCCGTGTTGGTTACAATTTTGGCCTGAGGAGCCAACATCATAATCTCTGGAATATTGCCGGAGTGATCCATCTCTACATGGTTGACAACAACATAACTTATCTTAGAGAAATCTACAACACTTCTAATACGCGATAGATTTTCTTCGCTCATATAATGTTTGACGCCATCTACCAATGTAATCTTCTCATCCATCAGCAGGTATGCGTTATAAGTTGAGCCTTGCGGTGTGGCGTAGCCGTGAAACTCTTTTAAGTTCCAATCTTTACCTTTTTTAATTTCTACTGCTTTCATTGTTTTTACCTCATTAATATTAGCCTCTTGATAAATACATAATATCGAAAATCATTCTTGACAACCTTATTTTTATTTATTAACAATAATGATAATCATTATCAATAAGAGGTATGCATGCGCACTTCGAAACAAAGAGAGCTTATCTTGAAAACCTTGGCGGAAAACCCTATTCATCCTACCGCTGAGCAGCTCTATGCTTGGGTTAAGCTTAAAGCTCCTACTATCAGCCTTGCTACCGTTTATAGAAATCTCAACTTATTGGCAGAAAATGGTGTCATCAAAAAAATATCAGGTCTTGACGGTATGGCTCATTTTGATCACCATACCCACAACCACTACCATTTTATTTGCCAAAAATGCAATAAGGTATATGAT
>CASERH010000040.1 GCA_949290295.1 uncultured Pseudomonadota bacterium
CAATTGCTGCTGTCATAAATATAGGAGTTTGAACAAGCCTTGCACTTGTAACATTTGAGGTCGGGAAGCGAAACAGATTTGCACTCGGCATTAGTTGGCCGAGTGCTTTCAGAATAGTAGCCATAAGTGCTACAGGATGGTGGTGTGTGTGTTCCGTTATTCTGCTCTGTTCGCCCCCCATAAATAAAAGTTTTTTGATAGTCTGGCAAATAATACGTGCGTGCCAGACTAACCGTAACACAGCTCATGAGAATAACCGTAGCCAATATAAATTTCTTTACCATTGCTTATCTCCTCGTGAGTCGTAGCCAATATAAATTTCTTTACCATTGCTTATCTCCTCGTGAGTCGTGTTCTAATTTTTAGATTAATACACTTCTGACAAATAGTCAACTATCAATAACGCGCCGTGGACAAATTTATACCCCCGCTTTAATTAAAAAGCAGGGGTATTGTTTGGGACTTGTTATTTTTGAATTATTTCCATATCTCGGATTTCTACTGCGGCCGGATTATCAGGATACCCCAATAGCTCCACTGAGAAATTTAATGGGCTATCGCTTATTTGCATATTGATGGCTTCTTCCTCGTTTACCTTCAGGCTCAACTCTGACCCGTTTTTAGACAACTCAAAGCTATAATAAACATCCGGCTTAATCAATGGGCCGTCTTTTTCTAATACTGCGACCTTGTTTTTTAATAATCTCAGTTTGTTCTTTTGAGCCGAGATTTTCATTTCAACATCATAGACGTTTCTGCCTTTGCCAAAAACAAAGCGAATATCTGCTTTCTTGGTCAGGCTCAACATTTGAAAACGTAATGTAAAATTGCCTTTCAACTCTTCAGGATAATTCAAGACTAAACCGGTTGAGCCTATGGCTTCTTGGACATAGAACTCATCTTCTCTGATCTCAAACACTGTGTTTTCCTGATTTTCGACCCAAGACGATAAACTTTGGGGCGTAATTGCCTCTTCTTTATCTTTGGTGAAACCGGCCAGCCATACGCCGCCGCCCAATATGCCTAAGATAATAAGCACAACCAGCAAAAACACGTATTTCTTCATCTTTTCTCTCCTATCTACCAAAGACAGCATCTTTCAAGCGTCTTAACGTTTCTTGCGCTACGGGGCGAGCCTTCTTGGCGCCTTCTTGCAACATTTCTTCTACCTCTGCAAAGTGAGCCATGTAGTAATTATACTTCTCTCTTGCCTCGCTTATCTCTCTTATGACCGCATCAAGCAGCATATTTTTGATATGCCCATACCCCAATTTACCTTGTCTTAGACCATCGCCCATCTCTTGCAACTCTGCCGGAGTGGCAATTGATTTATAAATTTCATAAACCAAAATCCCTTCGGGGTCTTTGGGCTCCTCCATTGGGCGGGAATCGGTCTTGATTGAGAAAATCGCCTTCTTTATGGCCTTATCATCCTCAAACAAAGGAATAACATTGCCATAAGATTTGCTCATCTTGCGGCCATCAATACCGGGGACTACTGCCACATGCTCGTCAACATAATATTCCGGCAGATGCAACAGCTCTTTATTATAGTGAGCATTTATGGCTCCGGCAATATCTCTTGCTATCTCCACATGTTGGATTTGGTCTTTGCCCACCGGCACAATATCTGTATTAAATGTCAGAATATCTGCAGCCATCAGGGTCGGATAGGTATATAACCCCATATTAATACCATCATCATCAGGCTTTCCTGCCTCGCGATTTTTATCTACCGCCGCCTTATACGCGTGTGCCTTATTCATAAAACCTTTAGGCGTGTAGGCATATAAAATTGTCGTTATCTCCGGAATCTCGGGAATATCTGATTGACGGTAAAAGACCGAATGATTGGGGTCTAGGCCGCCGGCCAAATAAATGCAAGCAATTTCTTTTAATTTTTCATTCAAAACCGCCGGATCTTTTTCCGCATTAATGGCGTGGTAGTCGGCTATAAACATATAGTGGCGAGATGCTTTTTTGCCCAGTTCTATTGCAGGCTTAATGGCCCCTAAATAATTACCCAAATGCGGCGTACCTGTCGGTTTTACCCCTGTTAGAATCGTCTTTTCTTCAAACATTTTAATATTTACCTTTATTTTTCTGTTGAATTTATTTGCAAAAAAGATACTCTGTCTCTTAACTTAAATCAATTACTTTTTAGGAATAAATAAAATGCTGGATATTAAATTTATTGTCGAAAATACCGATTATGTTAAAGAAAGCTTGGGCAAAAAAGGCTTTGCCCCCGAGAATGTCGACAAATTAATATCAACCTATCTGGAGATGAATAAACTCAAAACATCATCCCAGGCTTTGGCTGAAGAAAAAAACAAGCTTAGCGCCTCTATCAAAAGCGCCTCGGCTGAGGAGCGCCCAAATATCATCGCAAAAAGCCGTGAGATTGGTGAGGAGCTCAAAAAAGAGCAAGAAGAACTCTCCAAAATCGAGGCTGATTTTGAGTTGCAAATGCTTAAAATGCCTAACTACCCCAGCAAAGATTGTCCTGTTGGCCCTGATGAAAGCGGCAATGTGGTTGTTCGCAAAGTGGGAGAACCTCGTAAATTTGATTTTACCCCTCGTGATCATATTGAACTCATGGAACTCAATGATTGGTCCGAAATGGAGAGAATCGCAAAAGTTTCCGGTTCTCGTACCTATGCCATCAAAAATGACCTGGCAAAACTTGAACTTGCCATGCATATGATGGTTTTGGACAAACTGCGTGACAATGGGTTCACCGTTATCACTGTTCCCTCCATTTCCAAAGAGCGTCCTCTTTATGGGCAAGGATACCTGCCTTTTTCAAGAGACGAAATCTACTATATGCCGGCTGATGATCTTTACCTCTCCGGTACGGCAGAGTTAATTTTGAACTCCTTGCGCGCTGATGAAATCTTGACCGAAAACGAATTGCCGATTTTGTATGCCGGTTTTTCTCCTTGCTTCCGCCGCGAGGCAGGTGCCGCCGGTAAAGACACCAGAGGCCTGGTGAGAGTGCACCAGTTTATGAAAACAGAGCAATTTGTTATCTGCAAGAATGATTTGAACGAAAGTGAAAAATGGCATAAAAAACTTTTGGCCATCTCCGAAGAGGTTTTGCAAGATCTTGAGCTGCCCTACCAGGTTTTGGATATTTGCACCGGCGATATGGGCGCGCCCAAATATCGGCAATATGATTTGGAAGCTTGGGTTCCGAGCCAAAACTGCTACCGTGAGACACATTCTTGCTCCAACATTACCGATTGGCAGGCTCGCAGGACCAACTTGCGTTACCGCGACAACGCTGACGGCAAAGTTAAATACGCCCACACTCTCAACAACACCGGTATTGCTACCCCGCGCGCTTTGGTGCCGTTTATTGAAAACCACCAAAATGCCGACGGATCAGTTAACATTCCGGCCAAACTTCAACCCTATATGGGCGGCAAAAAGGTCATCGGCAAAGGAAAATAATTTTTTCTTTATTCCGTTAAGCCCTGCTCTTTGGCGGGGCTTTTTCTTTGATTTATTTCCCATAAGCACGCAAAAATCGCATTTTGCTTCTCGTGCGATTGAAGGTTGAAACCGCTCAAAAAAAATGCTAATATAAAAAATGAAGAGAGCCTGATTTTAAGGCGATGGTCGGGCTTTGTGAAGGAAGTTATTACCAGCAATAACCGCCCAAGTGATATTTTATCATTGGACTTGCTCCGACCATCATATATTTTTTGGTCTTATCGTTCCGTTATGATAACGGAACGGTGTTGATAGAGCTTTAGGCGGTACCAACACCGCCGCTGATAAAATATCGGGAACCTTCACATCCCCAGCCATCTCTGGCTCGCGCTTATGCTATATCAACATTTTTTAGATTTCAAGCCCTAATTCCTTTAAAATAGTTTTCTATAAAGCTCAAATGGAGCTTGCAACCCTATTCCTATATTACTATAATGTGCAGGTTAGAGGAATCTGGATAAGGGAATATAATCATGCTGCCAGCAAGGGCTAAACTTCAGTATATATTATTTGATTGGGACGGGACTTTGGCCGATAATGCCGAGATAGTGTTGCAATCCGTCAACCAAGTCTTGAGCGAATATAATCTCCCTGACTGGAACCAGATGAAATCTCGCAGAGACCCTAAACTCTCTCTCTGGGATAACTTTGCCAATCTGTTTGGGACAAATGCCAATCAAGCCTATGAGCGTTATCTGCAAATCTACAAAAAAGCAACTCCCGCCATGGTGAAGGCTTTTCCCGGCGCCAAAGAGGTTCTGAACTTCTTGAAGGCCGAGGGCAGAGATGTGATGATTATGACAAACAAAGACCGTAGGCTTTTGGATATTGAGCTGCCTTTGCTTTATGACCCGAGTATTTTTACGAGAATCGTTTGTGGGCACGAGGCTCCCAGAGATAAGCCCTACCCCGAACACATATTTTATACCTTGCGAGGACTGCTCCCGCAAATTGAAATTTCCAGACAAAATGTATGGATGGTGGGTGACAGCGACCAAGACAGTGATTGCGCCCTAAGCGCCAATGCCTTGCCGGTGCGTGTTAACCAAGCATTGTTTGGTACAGACACATACAAATCCGATGATGTCTTTTATTTTGATAATTTTTCTGAAATGCTTAAAGCTCTCAGAGGAGAATAGCCGATGTTTGATAGTTTTGAATTTGATTATCAGAAACTGCCTAAATATATTCTTATTGCCGCAATTGTCATTGCTATTGTCTTGCTTAATTTCTTCTTTATTCGTGATTATATTTCTTCTAACTCTGAGACAATTAACGACTATGCCTTGAGGGATGCCGACATGAATCCAACCAGAGAAGCCGCCGTTGCCGGGCTGTTTTATCCGGCAGATGTTTACCAATTGGAGAAAGACGTTAAAGGTTACTTGCAAATGCAAGCACCGTCCCTTACTAAACGTCCGCATATCTTGGTGGTTCCTCATGCCGGGTATATGTATTCGGCACAGGTTGCCGCTAAAGCCTACCAACAGCTCCTGCCCTTTGGCTCCGAGATTAGGAGAGTTATTTTAGTCGGACCGGCACATAGAGTACCCGTGAAAGGTGCTGCGCTTTCCTCTGCCGCAAAATTTAAGACCCCGTTGGGAGAGGTGCCGACGGATAAAAATCTTACTGATTTTCTGGCAGCAAAACCTGAATTTGTTTATAATGACAAGGCGCATAAAGATGAACATTCTTTGGAGGTGCAACTGCCTTTTTTACAAAAAGTGCTCAAAAAATTTACCATTTTGCCTATTCTCTATGGCCAGATGGAGCCTGAAACTTTGGCGGCTGATTTAGCTCCCCTGCTAAAGCAAAATGACACCCTGCTCGTGATTTCAGCGGATCTTTCTCATTATCTGGACTTTGACACCGCCAAGAAGGTAGACAGCACAACTGCACAAATGGTGGAGCAAGGTTTGCCCTTGGATGAGCACCAATCTTGCGGGGCTATCGGCATCAACACCGCCATGATTTTGGCGAAAAAAGAAGGCCTGCGCCCCAAGCTTTTGGATATGGCTAATTCCGGTGATGTCAGCGGAGAAACAAACAGCGTGGTCGGCTATGCCGCGTGGGTTTTTGCCGGAAAAGAAACTCCCGGGCCAGAACTTTCTCCTTTGGAGCAAGAAGTTGAAAATTTGGATAACTTTGCCCGCCATAACAAAGAAAATCTTTTGAAAATCGTTAAACTTTCTCTTGCCGATGCGGTGTTGGGAAAACACTATACCCCCTCAAGAGAAGAATATCCGGATGTTTTGTTTGACAAAGGCGCCGCATTTGTAACTCTCACAAAAAACGGTGAGCTGCGCGGCTGTATCGGTTCTTTGTTGCCAAACCAAGCCATTGCTCTTGATATTGCCAAAAATACTTTTGCCGCCGCCAATGAAGACAGCCGCTTTGCTCCCTTAAATGAGGCTGAACTACCGCAGATTAAGGCCAGTATCTCTCTGCTTTCAAGCTATGAAAAAATCAAGTTCAAAAGTGAGGAGGACTTGCTTTCCCAAATCATTCCCGGCACAGATGGACTGGTTTTGATTGATGGCGACAGGCAGGGGTTGTTTTTGCCCTCTGTTTGGAAGCAAATTCCACAAAAACAAGAATTTTTGAACAACTTGAAAATTAAGGCAGGGCTCAGCCCTTCTTATTGGTCTGATAATGTTAAAATCTTTCGTTTTCGCACGGTGGAGGTTAGTGAATAATGAAATATAAAATTGCCATTCCTGAAGAAAAACTTGATGATATCTTTGCCAATCGGCTCCGCAAGGTGAATTTGATTGATGAGAATTTTCCGGGCTACCTGGCTTTGGCGGAAGGGGATAAGAAAGCTCTGCACTATTTGGTGAGAGCCTGCAAAATGATGAATGATGTTTCTTTGGAGCAGGACCACCCGCTCAATCTGGAGCTAAAAAAAGAACTGGAGCAAGAAGCCAAAACCAGCTCCCATGCGGCCAAAGCTTTGCGCCTGTTTAACTCCTTTAACGGCGCCAGCGGGCATAACGGTATTGATCAAGAGCCAATTGAGATTTTTGAGGGCGTACATTTGCTGCCGGGCAGAAATTTCTATCCGCAGGATCTGGAAGTTGAGAAGTTTCACCGCATCTTGAAAGATATGCTCAAAAGCGGACGCAAAGAAGAAGTGAGAAAACTTCTCTCTGCCCGCACTTTTGTTCGCCATGACGGCAAAGGCGGTCTTAAGGCTATTGACTACACCGAATATTTTGCACCGCAATTTTCTAAGATTGCCAACGAATTGGAGCTTGCCGCCCACTATTCCACCAACGCGGCTTTTAATGACTTTTTGGGCTGGCAGGCCCAGGCTTTGTTGCAAAACAACGAGGATATGGATATGCTGGCCGACAAGCACTGGGCCGTGTTGCAAGATACTCCGCTGGAATTCACCATCAGCCGCGAAAATTATGATGATGAAATCACCCCAACCGTGTTTGATGATGCAGAACTCAAAACCTTGCTTGAAGAAGCCGGAATTGAGCCCATTGCCAAAGATATGCTGGGCGCTAGAGCCGGCATCATCAACAAAGAAGGAACAAAACTCTTACTCACCTTCAAAGAGCAGATGAAATCTTTGGCGCAAAAAATGCCCTTTGCTGAGAAATATCATCAGACCATTACCGATGGAGAGAACCTCAAGCAGACCATGGTTGATGTTGACTTGGCCGCTTTGCAGGGTGATTTTGCCCAATGCCGCGGCGCTATCACCACGGCCGAGAATCTGCCCAACGATGATAAACTCTCGGTCAAAACCGGCGGCGGCAGGCGCAATGTTTATCACCGCCAGGTGCGTATGAGCTTTGATGCCGAGCGTGATAAAAAACTTTTGCAAGCCTTGGTGGCGCCTGAGTTTCATCAATATTACGACCATGAGGCAGACCACATCTTCGTTATCGGGCATGAAAACGGGCACTCCTTGGGGCCTGACAGTTTCTACAAAGATGCCTTGGGAGCTTATCGGCACATCATTGAAGAAAACAAGGCAGATATCGTCTCTATCGTGATGATGCCGGAATATGTCAAAAGCGGTGTTATTGATGAGCTGATGCTCAAGAAAATTTACACCACTTGGGTTATTCGTTTCTTGTCAAAAGCCAAACCGATTGAAAGCCACCGCGTGGGAGATCTTATCCATTTCAACTTCTTGCTTGAAAAAGGCGCCATCCGCATCAACAGTGACCGCAAAATTGAAGTTGATTTTGAAAAAATGCCGCAGGCGGTGAGCAAGCTTTTGGATGAAACCATTGAAATCCAGCTCTCTCGCTCCCCGCAAAAAGCTAAAGCTTGGATTGATAAATATACCAAGTGGGAGGACTTGCAAATCTATATTGCCAATACTTTGCAAAGTCTCGGGGTTAAAAATTATATCGAAATTGAGGCTTATTTCTAATGTATTACAGTTTGTTTGAGATTTTTTCCATCGGGGTTGGCCCTTCAAGCTCGCACACGGTGGGGCCTATGCGCGCGGCCAAGCGCTATCTTGATAACCTCAGAGCCAATGGCGATTTTGCCAAGGTCGCTCGTTTGGAGGTCACGCTTTATGGCTCTTTGGCCCTGACCGGGCTTGGGCACGGCACCATCAAAGCCATTGTCTATGGATTGATGGGGCTTGAGGCAGAGGCCATTGACCCCGAAAAACCCTACGTGGTAGCTGTTGAAAGAGATAATATCCTCCACTTGGGTCAGGAAAAAGCCATTCCTTTTGTGATTGCCAAAGACATCATCTTTGCCAAAGATACCTTTTTGCCGGAGCACTCCAACGGTATGAAGTTTGCCGCTTTTGATGAGGCCGGAAAACCTTTATTGGAGGAAGTTTATTTCTCGGTTGGCGGCGGAACCATTGCCAGAAGAGATGAGATTAATAAACGCATCGCCAGAGAGCCCTACAACGTGCCGCACCAGTTTGATACCTGCCAAGAACTTTTGGAAAGAGGTGAAAAACTCGGGCTTAGTATTTCTGATATGGTTTTGCAAAATGAGGTCTCTCTCCGTACAGAGGCTGAAGTCAGAACCTATATCCTAAAGATTCACCAAATTATGCAAAACTCAATTGAACGCGGCATGAAAGCCAAAGGTATCTTGCCCGGCGGGCTCGGAATCAAACGCAGAGCCGCTGAAATCTACGCCAGCCTGGAGGAGAAATTCCGCCAAAACGATATGGACTCCCTCATGATTGTGGATTGGATTAATCTGTGGGGCTTTGCCGTGGCAGAAGAAAACGCCGCCGGCGGCCAAATTGTGACCGCGCCAACCATGGGTTCTGCCGGAATTTTGCCTGCCGTTTTGCGCTACTATGAAAGATTTGCTAATCATAAATCGCCGTTTGAGGTTGAAGACGGGGTGGTTAAATTCCTTACCACGGCCTCGGCCATTTGCAGTCTTTATCGGACCAATGCCTCAATCTCGGGAGCTGAGGTGGGCTGCCAGGGTGAAGTCGGGGTGGCTTGCTCAATGGCGGCGGCCGGGTTGGCTGCGGCTATGGGCGGCACCAACAAACAGATTGAAAATGCGGCAGAAATTGCCATGGAGCACAATCTCGGCCTCACTTGCGACCCTGTCAACGGATTGGTGCAAGTGCCCTGTATTGAGCGCAACGCCATGGGCGCCGTCAAGGCTGTTAATGCCGCAAGGCTTGGCATGCGTGGGCATGGAGATCATCTTGTCAGCCTAGACAGTGTCATCCGTACCATGTATTCTACCGGCGTTGATATGAGTAATCGTTATAAGGAAACATCTTTAGGCGGTTTGGCCGTTAATGTCGCCAACTGCTAACCGGTCAAGCGACCGGAGGCATAACTTAGCTGTGAGCCGCAAGACTAAAAAGCCTCTTCATCTGAAGAGGCTTTTTACGGCTTGCTGGCGCAAGTGCCATAAACAAACAAATACTGCCCTCTTGCACAAATTAATTGCATTTTAATTTTTCTGCTTTAATATCGGTTCCGCAGGGGCGAGTTGCGCCTGCGGAGTATCGAAACTCCTCATAGATAAGTATCCCCTTTGGGGAGCTGCCGATATAAGTGCATTCGTGCATCGAATAAGGCAGACTGTGTCTATGCAGTTTCGAACTCCCCTCCTTAAATTCATTTAAGGAGGTTTCTTTTTAATAAGAAATTTAGGAGTTTAAAACGATGAAAAATTTTTCTTTTTTACTGCGTAGTCAATTAGCCACACAACTTAGACAAATCAGGCT
>CASERH010000041.1 GCA_949290295.1 uncultured Pseudomonadota bacterium
GGACTTTGCTTCACAAGCCAAGGCGGTAGCGCAATCAGCTGCCGACAGTACGGATGCTGAGGAGCGCGCCAGCTATATGGAGCAGTTCAACAACATCTTAAAACAGATAGACGGTATCGCCAAAGACTCCGGCTATAAGGGAGTAAACTTGTTGGATGGCGGTACCTTGACCGTAAAATTCAATGAGACCGGAGATTCTAAGCTTGAGATTACCGGTAAGTCAGCGGATACCACCGGCTTGGAATTAGATGATGCTGCCGATTGGGGCTTAAGTGCAACTGGTAAATCTAAATTAGATGCCTTAAATAAAGCTAAAGATAATTTAGCTAAGGCTCAAAATGGTAGAGTTGATGCCGGTGGAGGTGGGGACTATACCTCAGAGGAGTTAAAGCAGCAAGATATTAAGGCAAAGCAAGGGGCTTTGGATACTGCTCAGCAAGCATATGATGCGCAGCTTGAGTTAGATATCAAGGCCGGTGCGGCCAAGATTGAAGAAGCAATTACTGCAGTAGATGGCGCCATCAGTACTTTGCGTAACTGGGCGTCTGAGTTTGGTAACAACTACTCAATCGTACAAAGCCGAGAGAGCTTTACCGAGAACTTGATTAACGTATTGACCGAAGGTGCAGATAAATTGACCTTGGCCGATATGAACGAGGAAAGTGCTAATATGTTGGCTCTGCAAACCAGACAGCAGTTGGCAATTAACTCTTTGTCTTTGGCATCTCAGGCTGCACAGTCAGTACTGCAGTTGTTCTAAGCATAGAGCAGAAAGTAATAAAAGCCCCGCATCTTTTAGGTGCGGGGTCTTTTTTAGCAATTTTTTCCCATTTCAAAGGCTTCTTTCATGGCTGGCTTGCCTTTTATATCGCCGATATTCCAGGCTCCGGTGCCGTAGATGATGCCTTTTTCTTTAGCATCGTCTAGGCAATCTTGCGTGAAACCTCTGAAACCCTCCAAGGCTTTTTCCATATTGGCGTGGCTGTTGTCTGCCGCGGCGACAATAAAATAAAATTCTTTATTGCTTATTTCGGTATATTTGGGAACAGTTCTGTCAATCAGGGTTTTCATTTGTCCGTTCATGGTATAAAAATAAATCGGGGTGGCCATGACAATGACATCTGCCTTTATCATTTTATCCAAAATTTCTGCCATATCATCTTTTTGTACACATTTATGTGTTGTGTTGCAAACACCACAGCCTCTGCAATAGTTTATTTTTTTATCATTTACATAAATCTTTTCTACTTTATTTCCCGCTTCAAGGGCGCCTTTGATGAATTCATCACACAAAACGTCGGAATTTCCGCCTTTGCGAAAACTACCCGAGAGTACAAGTATATTTTTAGTCATTTTCTAACTCCTTTATCCATTTGTTTACGTCTGTTGAGGCCATAGCAGCTGAGGTTCCCCAGAAGGCTTTGGCCCCCATAATAGTTGCTGATGGTATTTGTTTTTTGATATCTTCAACACTATGGCCAAGACCGCTTCCCCCATGTGTCATGAAAGGAATGACAGTCTTGCCGGAAAAATCATACTCACTTAAAAAGCTTGAAACAGGAGAAGCTACGGTTCCCCACCAGCATGGCGAACCTAAGAAAACAATATTGTATTGTGCAAAATTTTCAATCTTGTTTTTAAGCTCGGGTTTGTAACCTCTTGAAATTTCTTCTTTTGCTTGCTCGGTTGTTTGTCGATAGTCTTGCGGATAGTCTTGGGCTGGCGTGATTACAAAAATATCTCCACCGGTTGCTGCTTGAATATGTTTGGCGATTTCTGCCGTATTGCCGCTACGTGAATAATAGGCAATCAGTATCTTATCTGAAGTTGGTGATATTTGGGCCGTTGCTTGCGAACTTACAGCAAGTAGGGCTCCTAATGCTAAGTAAAATGGTGTTTTTTTCATTTGTTTAATCCTTGCTGATTTCGTTGACGGCGGCTATGGCATTTAAGGAACGCGGGTAGCCGATATAGGGTAAAAGTTGAGTTATCGTGTCTAATAAAACGCTTTTATCGTTACCAATATTTAGATTACCTTGTACGTGTGAGCGCAGTTGAGAATCTGCTCCACCCAAGGAGGCTAACAATGCAAAGGTTAATAGCTCTCTCTCTTTGAGCTCTAGGCCGTCTCTGGTATAATAGTCGCCAAAGCAATTGGCTGAGAGGTAGTCTTGAATATGTTTTAGTTCTTGCGGAGCTTGTGCACGCATTGTGTCTATGCTCTCACCAAAGATTGCCTTTTGGGCGGCAAGTCCTTTGTTCAGACGTGTTTGGCGGTTGGTGTTTGCCTGCGAGGGAAGAGGTAGTTTTATTCCCAATTCTGAAAATACTTCATTAGAAGCGCCCAAAAAGTCGTAAACTTTCGCCATACCAAGATATGGAACCGCTTGGTAGACAACCTCTTTGGCCTCGGTTGGTGAAACACCATCTTTGAGGCTTTCTCTTAATATAATTTTATATTCGTTGGGAGATTGGGTGGCTATGTGCGCCGCCATAATAACCAACCAACGAGTTTTGCTTGGCAAATTTCCGTGAGGCTTGACATCAAGATTTATAAAATCTTCAAAAGCAGCCACAAATTCCGGGTCTGTCTGAACAGGGGGTTGCATTGTTATTTCCTTTCTTGAGTAATAGCCGAGACTAAATAAAGCAACTGCAGCTATAATATATGCCAATATCTTACTTGTATTCTTCATTGCTTACCGGGGAAAGCCAAGTTGCTTTGTTGTTGGGGAGGTTGGTTTCAACCGAAATATGGGTGAACCACTCATCTGGAGCTGCTCCGTGCCAGTGCTCAACATCCGGTGCAATTCTTACCACATCTCCTTTGTGCAGAACCTGAATTTCCTTTCCACGCTCTTGGTAGCGGCCTTCACCGGCTAAAACCAGTAAAATCTGTCCGCCGCTGTGTTTGTGCCAGTTGGTGCGGGCCTTGGGCTCAAAAGTAACATTGCCGATGGAGGAATTCCAAATTTCATCGTTATTGCTTAGCATGGTTAAATATGTTTGGCCGGTGAAAAATTTGCCGTAGGGGTTTAATTCTCCTTGGGCAAAAACCGTGTCTATCGGTGCTGTTTTCATTTCTTGTGCTCCTATGTTGGTTGAAAAACTTAATGCAGCAATCGCCGCGATGAAGGCATATTTCTTCATTTTTTTCTCCTGTTTGATTGCGATTCTGTTTTGAGTGTAATCTTTAGAGTTAACTCTAAGTCAAGAGTTTTTGTTGACATTTCATATTTTTTTTCTTATCTTGCCCTTCATAAGGAGATGTTAAAATGAGATATTCTATCGGCCAAGTGGCTAAAAAAACAGGGCTAACGGCTCACACCCTGCGCTATTATGAAAAAGAGGGCTTGTTACCCTTTGTGCAAAAAACAGGATCCGGCTTGAGAGTGTTTTCTGACACGGATATCGGTTGGCTTGAGATGATTGAGTGCCTTAAAGGGGTGGGCATGTCTCTCAAAGATATCAAGCAATATATTGATTGGTTTAGAGAGGGTGACGAGACCTTACCGCAGCGTTTGGAAATGTTCCAACAGCAGCGCGCTCATCTGGAAAATCAAATGGAACAGCTCAATAAATATATGGCTAAAATTAACTACAAAATCCATCTCTATACTGAGGCCGTGCGTTTGGGGAGTCTTGAAAAGGCTCATCAAAATAAAGAACTGCAAGCCGAACAGCAAAGAGTTTATGGAGATATGTTCTAGTCTTTTCTTCTGTCTTCTAAGCAAACGGTGGCCGGGGAGGCCGGCATCTCGATATTTAGCTCTTGGAAACGAGTGATTATCTTTTCTCTTAAGTCGTTGCCGATTTCCGCGCGTTTAAAAATATTGTCCGTGTAGCAATTTAGCTGAAATTCAAGTCCGGCACCGAGATTGCTAAAAGTTACCGACGGGGCAGGCGTGTCTGATATATCTTCATTGGTAGAGGCGATTTCTAACAGATTTTCTCTTATTTGTTTGACGTTGCTTTCATAACCAACGCTCATTTTTATGGCAACACGGCCGTTTTTGCCTTTGTAGGTATAATTTACCAGGCTTTTTGATAAGATGTCGGAATTGGGGATGATGACGGTGGTTTTGTCCCAAGTTTCGAGTATGGTACAACGCATTTTTATTTGTTTGACTATTCCTTCTTGGTCGTTGATGATAACCCAATCTCCTAATTTTATCGGGCGTTCCCATAAAATGGTCATGCCGGCAGCCAGATTGCCAACCATATTTTGCAGGCCCAAACCAACACCAAAAGACAAAGCGCCGGCAATGATGGCAATGCTGCTTAAGCTTCCGCCCATGACGGCAATGGCCAAAATGCCTGAGATGATGAAACCTAAGAAGTTAATTGAGGAAACGATGGAGTTGCGAATGCCATCATCCATTTCTATTTTGCTCAAGTTGCCGTTGCTGAAACTGTTTTTCAGCACTTTGAATAGGGATAAAAAGACAAAGAAAGAGATAATTCCCAGCAAAATGGAATAAATGGAAATATGAATTCCGCCAATGTTAAAGCCAATAAGAAAACTTTTCACTCTGGCTAATAGCAAATCTACCGGAACCCCCCAAACCGCTAAGAGTGTTAAAAAACAGGTGAGCCAGAGTACCGGGGTTAGTAACAAACCAAGCCAGAACTCCCCTTTGCTTAAACTTTTGTGGCTGATGCGAAAGGTTTTTAGCCAAAAGCGCATTAGTAAAAATCGATGGCAAATCCAGAAAAACAGTTTGCCGAAAATGTAAAAAATGCCGATGACGATTATTGAATATATAAAATGATTTATGATGTACTCAGACAATCTTATGTAACCGCCTAAAGATAAGCTAAAAGCAATGAGCATGGAGAAAGAAATAAGCAGACTTATTTTTGATGAGAGGCTTAGTCCGGCTATGGCTGTGTTCTCGGAGAGCTCATCTTCAGAGAGCGGGGTGTTGTCATAAAGTGCTATTTTACTCACCAAAATAATGCAGAGAGCTTTGGTGGCATTGGCAAAAATATTGAGAGAATAAATTGTTGCCTCGGAACTTTCTGTTTGATTGGCAACACTTTGAAAAAATGAAATAAAACAAATTGCGATGGCTGAAAATACGAGCGCCGAATAAATCTTTTGGGCTTTGCTGTCTGCCACCTCAATCAACCTCCATTTGGAGGACGTGGGTGTGAAGATAATGCAGATGACTGCCGTTGTTATGCAATAATAGGCGAAATAGAGTATGATGTTGTGCAACAAAAGACCAAAGGCATTGTTGATGATGCTTTTATTGTCATAGAACCAGAAAAAGATGATACCTAAAGTTGAGGCTGGTACAATACTCTTGGCAATAAACATCCAACCGGCGGTGCGAATTTTTTGCCAATAATTGGGGCGTTCTGTTGAGGGGAGATATCCAAGACTACGCCGCAGATAAAAACTGATAAATATTGATATGAAAAGCGTGGCAACCACACTTAAAGCGGCAATGAAAAATTGCTCTTTTACTTTTGTTTGGGATTTGGGCGGCAGATTTTGATACCAAATTAGCGGAGATTTGCTTAAATTAAATACAAAACGGCCAAATTCTCTCAAAGAATTTATAAACTCTTGCGGGTGAAAAATGGAGCTTTGTTTTACCAATATGTTGTTTAGCAGTTCTTTGTTTCTGTTTTTTAAGATAAGGTTATTTATCTCATCTATTTTAGCTGAAAGAAAAGCTGCTTGGGCTATTTCAGCTTTGAGTTTGTCTTCTTGCAATTTTAGGCTTTGACGCTGGATGGTGATGCTTTCGGGTTCCGTTTTTGCGTTTTCTGGTTTGGGGCCCAGAGCCTCAAGTTTCTTTTGTAAAACCTCCTGTTGTGACACATATTGTTTTTGTATCGTATTGAGCTCGTTTTGCAGTGCAGATGTATATTCTAAAATATCTTCAATCTGCTCTTTGGCAGGTTGGTTGTTATTGAGCTGATAGATGATGGCATCTATTCGTTTATTGTTTTGCTCCGGTAAAAATAAATTTTGTGCATTTAAGCTCGCAATGGTGCCAAAAAGTGATATTATTATCGTGAAAATAACAGTAGCTTTACGCATTTCTTCCCTCATAAAATTTTCTTTGTATATGGGTATGATTTAGGGATAATCAAGGGAAAGTCTTTATCTTTTATGGATGTAAATAATTATAAAAAACTCTTGACTTAGAGTTTACTCTAGATCCTACAATAGCCTCATAAATTATGTGTGAAAGGAGAAAAAATGAAAATATTGTCTGCTATTTTGCTGATTGCGGTGGTTGTCGCTGTTTTGGTTTTTGCCGTCTATCATCACTCAGGCTGGGATAAAACCTTTGCCAAAAGTGACAAGGTGCAAATCAAGAAAGTAAGTTTCAAAAATAGGTATGGTATTACCTTGGTCGGGGATTTATATCTGCCAAGAGATGTAAAATCGGCAAAATTACCGGCGATTGCCGTTTCCGGTCCGTTTGGCGCGGTTAAGGAGCAGGCCTCTGGTCTTTATGCTCAGAAAATGGCGGAAAAGGGCTTTGTTGCTCTGGCTTTTGATCCATCTTATACGGGCGAAAGCGGCGGAGAACCGAGAAATGTGGCCTCGCCCGATATTAATACGGAAGATTTCAGCGCCGCTGTTGATTTCTTGACGACTTTGCCGGAGGTGGACGCTGATAAAATCGGAATTATCGGTATCTGCGGATTTGGCGGTTTTGCCCTCAATGCTGCGGCGATGGATACCAGAATTAAAGCCGCCGTTACCTCTACTATGTATGATATGAGCAGAGTAAATGCCAATGGCTATTTTGATGCCATGACACCTGAACAACGCTATGCTTTGCGTGAACAGTTGAACCAGCAACGCACTAAAGATGCTCAAAGTAAGACTATTGCCGTTGCTCCGGGACTGCCAGATAAGTTAACCGGGCAGGAGCCTCAGTTCGTGCAGGATTATTTTGGTTATTATAAAACCAAGCGCGGTTACCATAAACGTTCCATTAACTCAACCGGTGGGTGGAATATGACATCGTCTTTGTCTTTTATGAATATGCCGATTTTGACTTATAGCAACGAGATTAAAAACGCCGTGTTGATGATACATGGTGAAAAAGCACACAGCCGCTATTTCAGTGAGGATGCTTTTAAAAAGTTAACCGGTGACAACAAAGAGCTGATGATTATTCCGGGAGCTAACCACGTTGATCTCTATGATAATATGGAAAAAATCCCGTTTGACAAGATTGAGATATTTTTCCGTAAATATTTGTAAAGGATGATATATGAAAAAAGAAGCGTCTTTATCTATTGTAGAAGATGTTGCTAATCATAAATTTTTGATGATTAGGCATCATCGAGGCATTAATGAAGGTTGTGTCAATTTCCCGGGCGGCAAAAAAGAAGCCGGAGAGACCATGGAAGATTGCGTCATTCGTGAAACCTATGAGGAAACTGGGCTCAAGATTAAAAATCCCAAACAAGTTGGGTATATTGAGTTTCCTACCAAGGATTTTTATGTATATGTCTTTAAAAGTACGGAATTTTCAGGAGCTGTTAAGGAAAAGAAAGACGAGGTCGATGCCTTTTGGGTCGATGAGGACGAAATTCCTTATGAACAAATGCGAGAGGCTGATCGAAACTTCTTGCCTGAGATTATGGCTGGAAAATATGTAAAGCGCCGTTTCATCTATGATGATGCTTTCCATGTCATTGATATTATTGATTTGTAGTTAATAAAAAACGCTTTATTCCGATGCGGAATAAAGCGTTTTTTATCAAGATCTTAAATCTATCTCGGCCTTGATCTTATCAATCCAGGCTTTGATGAGGCAGCCCATTTTCGAGCCCTCGCTGTAGTCTGCGGGGGCAATATTGTCCACTCTATCGTCTTTAAGCAGTTTCTCGGCGTGTTTGCTGCTGTTTTTGGTCTTAGGGCGATATACAGCAATGGCGTTGCCTCCAAATTTTCGCAAAGTTGCCATGCAGGGGACATCTGTCAGCCCGTCTCCGATGTACATCATGCGGCTAAAAGGAATATTCCTTTGGTCTTTGGGCGTACGATCGTTTACGGCTCCGTCTCTTTCATCCAAGCAGCCTTTGCTGATCCTGAACAGGTACTGAGTCTTCGTTGTGTAATTTACGACTTGCGCCGGCCAAACAGCAACTCCGTTCTCATCATACATAAATGAGCAGGCGTAGACTTTGGTGAATTCTTTGGCAATAGACATGCCGCTGATGATTTCTTTTAAGCCGGAAGATAACAAAAAATGTTGCAATTCAATTCCTTGTTCTAATGCGTAGGCATTAATTCTCTGAAACCAATCTTCTACTCCTTTGAACAGAGGAATGGAAATCCCGAACTTTTGCAAATCTTCTTTTCGGAAAGATACCTTTTTGCTTCTGGCTTCCTGAAGCATGGTTAACATATAAGCCAGATTTTTATCTGCCGAATGTCTTTCTGCCAAAAAGTCTGATTTGTTCCAAAAACTTCTTGGAGTCGTTCTTAAGGCCTTTATAAAACCATATTCTTGCATGTTTCCTGGGGCTAGTGTGCCGTCAAAATCGTAGCAAATAGCTACTTTTACTGGATTTTTTTTCATATCTTATAATATTTTTTTTATTGGGTGACATAATTATATTTATTTTTCCTGTATCCTATATATTTTTACAAAAAAGTCAAATCATCTTAATTATTATCTTGTAGTTAAGTTGCTTTTTATGTACCGGTGCAGGGTAATCCATGAACAACCAAGCAACCTGGCAATTTCGGCTTTTGAAATATGTTGTGCCAGCATTTCTTTTATTTGCTGATGATCTTTTTGTAGCTTTTTATAAGTTGTGCCGTGGGGGCGTCCGAGAGATTTGCCTTCCGCTTTGACCCTTTTTAATGCCTCTTTGGTTCTGGCAGAAATCAGGTTTCGCTCTATTTCTGCAGACAAGGAAAATGCAAAAGCCAGGACTTTTGATTGAATGTCCGCTCCTAGCCTGTAATTTTCCTTTAAGGTCCAAATTTGGCACTCTTTATTGAGGCAAAAATGCAAAATACTCATCACTTGCAGTAAATTCCTTCCCAATCTGGAAAGCTCAGTGGTGATTAATATGTCATCTTTTTTTAATTTATTTAAGAGGGTACCGAGTTTTCGCTTGTCCATGTTGGCTTTGGCAGAAAGCTTTTCTTCTACCCAGCAATTAATTTCAAGGTTGTTCTTTGATGCAAATTGGTTGATTTCAAAACGTTGATTGTCTGTGTTTTGATGGTCCGTTGAGCAGCGAATGTATCCATATATCATCTGTTTTTTCCTTTATTTTTTTATAAAATAAAAATTGCTGGTAAACAGATGTGTTATATCATTTAAACCACCGTTTTTGTATAAAAAAGCATAACTTATTATGTTTGTTCGATATTTTTTTATAAGCCTTGAATTATCTACACTTTTGATAAAATTGAGGTTG
>CASERH010000042.1 GCA_949290295.1 uncultured Pseudomonadota bacterium
CTGACTTTGTACAACTTCCATACTTCCTTATAGCATCGTCGTCGTGAGCATTCAACCCCCATTAAAATGGGGGTAGTCTGTATGGCATTAACACAAAAATGCCCACTCAAACAGTGGGCATTTTCTTTGGCAAAGAAGAGATTATTTCACATCTAATTTTGGTGCATTTTGATAATCTTTAACGGCGTTTTCAACCTTCTTAGCACCCCTTTCCGCCAATTGTTGTCCACCGTCTTCCACTTGCTGCACAACAGAGCCAACTGTTGTATTTTTATTTATATTTCCGTCATAAATCCCCTTGGCAACCAGATAAAGCACAACAATCAAGATGATGTAAAAAACATATTTCAAAAACGTTCCCATGATAAAACTCCTAAAAAAAAATTGTTTTGTCATTGAAGAAGATAATTTCAATTAAGCTCTTTTCAAGCCCAAGACCAATCATAACCACCTAAACAAGATTTGCTCCTCTTACCACCGCCACTCCACGCAAATTTTTGTCCATCCCGGCCAAATATGTCTTGAAATAAATAAAAAATGTGCTATGAGTGATACATTACTATCTAAGCATTATCACAATTATTAACACTTATAAAACCCAAAGCTATGACAACGTTTTTCAAAAGGCTTTTTTCAAAAGAACTTGCAAAATTCAGATTTTTTATCGCGTTCCACACGATGAGCTGTGAAGCTCAAGAAACGCTCATCAGAAGCGGTAATCATGACAAAATCATGACATATATCCAAGCAAAGGCACTATGCCAAAGGGCTCAACGTCTGCTTATTAGGCGTGGAAACCATAAAGAAATCATGGCCTATATAAGGAGATATCGATTTTGGGACGAGAGCGAAATTGAATTCTTTAAGCGTAATAACCGTAAAGAAATAAGGTTATATATTGCGAAGCAAGGACTTTTGGGGAGCTCTGAACGCCCCTTCCTCACATATGTAGACCATGATATAATCATGGCATACATTAGAAGGCATAGACTTTCAAGAGATGCCGAATATACACTAATGGAGCTTGAAAATCATGAAGAAATAGCGACTTATGCTGCAATACATGGTTTTCAGGATGGGCCTGATGCTCTGTTTATTAAATGGGCCTCTCATGCTGATGTTATGACCTACATCAGAGAAAATTTCCTTTCATGGCGCGCCCAAATAGAACTTCTTAACAGAAACAACCATGAAGAAATCATGGCATATATTGGACTATATCGTTTTTCTAGAGAAGCTCAGAATCTGTTTGTCAGAAAAGGATCTCACAATGAAATCATGACCCACATCAAGGAATATGGGCTTCACTATGAAGGCTATAGAGCACTCTGTCAGAAAGGGAACCGTGAGGAAATTGAGGCATACAAAGCATGGCACAACGACTAGTCGCACCACGCTCTAAACGCGTTAGAAAAGCTAAGCATAAACAAAAAAGCTCTGCAAAAGCAGAGCTTTTTTGTTTATATGAAGATTGGCCTTAGGCCTCTGGAGCTTCCGAAGCTGTAGAAGGCTTAGGAGCCTCCTCAGCCGGAGGAACAAGGCTTTGTAAGGTGCCGATAGCTTTTTTGCGCTTGAGCTTATTAACAAACTTCATAGAGCGCTGAGCATCCCACTTTTTCTTGCCTTCCTCACGTTGAAAGATTTGTTGGTAAACCTCAATAGCCTGGTCAAACTCTGAGAGTTTGGTCAAACAGCTGGCCAAACCGTCATAAAGTTTGTGATGATACCGATTACCGATAATCATCTGCGCTTTCTTATAGCATTTGAGCGCATCATTAAACTTCATCATTTTCTGGTAAACAAAGCCAATACTGATCCAAGCTTGAATCTCTCTGCTGTCAATATTCAAAATCTTGGTAAAGCACTTAATGGCGGAGTTATTATCCCCCATCAACTGATATGTAACTCCCACACCGTTCCAGGCTTTGATGTTGTTTTTATCCATCGCCAGAACTTTCTTGAAAAAAGAAATCGCACGGTCATATTGTTTGAGTTTTTGTAAGGTAACGGCAACACTCAAGAGTGTTTGAGCATGCTTATTATCAATTTTCATAGCTTGCTCAAGGACATCGAGGGCCTCTTTGTAAGCAAACATATGCTGCAAAGCAATAGCCTTTCCATTCAAAGCCTCAAGCGATGTCTGATCAAGCGCCACCGCCTCATTAAAGCACTGGATAGCGTCTTTATACAGACCGCGCATACTTAAGGTAACACCCTTGTTATTCAAAACTTCGACAGAGTTCGGGTTAATAGCCAAAGCCTTGTCAAAGCACTCGACCGCCTCTGTATAGCGGCTGAGTTTTTGAAAAGCAAAACCTTTAGAGTTGAGAGACTTCCAAGAATCGGGCTGTTCTTTGATTGCCTCATCAAATTGTTCAATTGCTTCTCTGTATAACCCTTGATCGAGCAGTTCTTGCCCTCTTTTATAAGCTGTATTATCGTTTGATTTGACCATATTCTTTCTCTTTTCAATGATAAGTTACAAAATAATTACGAGGCTCAAGATACCACGTTAATAGTTTTTTGTCAAGTTTCAGGCTAAAATAATTTCAAATTATTTTCAATCGCCCAATCGGTGCGGAATTCCAAGAGGTTACAATTAAAACGGCGGCAAAAATCTTTCAGACGATTACGTTTGGCGGCAAAATAGCTTTGATAATCCTTCTTATAAATTTTTGGAGAACTATCAAAGATAAGACGTTTCCCGTCATATTCCGCCATATACTCACCGGCCTTAGGTGGATTTTCCTCCAAGACATCAAACACATTCATAAGGTAGAGGCGGCTTTTTTTAGATAAAGCAGCCAGCTGCTTCTGAAGCCCTTCATCAACGAAATTAAAATCACTCACAACAAAAACGGTTGCCTTATTTTTGGCGCTTTGCTCAAGCAGTTTGAGAGATTTCACGGCCTCTCCCTGCTCAAAATGCGGATGCGCCAAAATATCCTCGCTGGCAGCCGAAAGTTTTTTCAAGACTGCAAGCAAATGCGCACGATTATTTTGCGGCTTAAACAACCAAGACTCTTTTCCGTTAAAAATCACGCACCCAAATCTGTCTTTATTTTCCAGCGCCATCCACCCCAAAAGTGCGGTAATTTTGGCCGCCGTAACCGACTTTAGCTCTTTTTTGGAACCAAACAGCATCGGGGCAGACAAATCAACCCAAACATAGATTTCGTGGTCTTTTTCTTCGTTAAAGATTTTAGTATAAGGAGCATCCTTGCGAGCGGTAATCCGCCAGTCAATATCTCTGATATCATCGCCGTAGTTATAACTGCGAACTTCTTCCAATTCCATTCCCCTGCCCTTGAAAGCGGATTTGATATCTCCCGCCTCATGAGAAAAAGAACGTCTGCGCTTAAAGTTATGCAAATAAACGACATAGCGGCGCATATTCATCAGCTCCTCCAGAGAGGCTGATAAACCGTTTCCCTCTTGTTTGGGGTGAGAAGAAGCAAACCAGCGGCGAATATTCATCTATCCACTCCCTAAGGCAGCGGCACCAGTTTCAACAAGCGGCTGATAACCGCATCAGGCGTAATTCCTTCTGCTTGAGCCTCAAAAGAAAGGATAATGCGGTGACGCAAAATATCATAAACCACAGCTTGAATATCCTCCGGGCTAACAAAATCTTTTTCTCTGAGCCAAGCATGAATTTTGGCACACCTATCCAAAGCCAGTGTGGCACGCGGGCTGGCACCAAACATGACATAGCCGGCCATTTTGGCATCATATTTTTCCGGATGCCTGGTCGCCATAATTAGTTGTACCAGATATTCTTCCACCGCCTCGCTCATATGAATTTTAAGGGCTTCTTTGCGAGCGGCCAAAATATCTTCAATATCAAGCATTGGGGAAGGAGTTGTGTTGGCAAAAGAGATTTCCTCGCGCACAAGTTTCAAAATCTTCTTTTCTGCCTCGGCATCAGGCTGGTCGATTTTAATATACATCAAGAAACGGTCAAGCTGTGCCTCCGGCAGATTATAAGTGCCTTCGTGCTCTATCGGGTTTTGAGTAGCCATCACCATAAAAAGCTCCGGCAGCTGATATCTTTTTCCGCCCACACTGACCTGGCGTTCGGCCATAGCCTCCAACAAGGCAGACTGAACTTTTGCCGGCGCACGGTTAATCTCATCAGCCAAAATCAGGTTAGCAAAGATAGGACCTTTACGAAATTCGAACTCACCTTTTGCCGCCACATAAATCTCGCTACCGGTGATATCGGAAGGAAGCAGATCCGGCGTAAATTGGATACGGTTATATTGAGCCTTGATTGACGATGCAAGGGTCTTAATAGCCTTTGTTTTGGCAAGACCTGGAGCACCTTCCACCAAAGCATTGCCGTCAGCAAGCAAGGTAATAATGAGTTTATTAACCAGATCTTTCTGACCGATAATACGGGCATCCATAAAATTTTTTAGTCCGATAATTTTATTGCGAACATCTGACATAGTAAAATCCTCTAACCTAAGATACGATTCAAGAAGTTGTTATATTCCTGCAAAACAGAATTTTTCATGGTGTCGTTGCCCAAGAAATCAAAGAGCTCAATAGAACGTTTGTAGTGGGCCTTGGCACGTTCATAATCCCCGCGTTCTTTGTCAAAAGCCTCAACCCTTGCCAGATAGAGCAGCGATTCGGCCTCGGCATAGTGGTGAGCTGCTTTACCATAGAGATAAACAGATTTCATTAAGGCTTTTCTGGCATTTTCAATATCACGGATAATGTAGCGCAAACAGCCAATTGCAGACAAGGCTGAAGCCTCACCCAAGAGGTCACCGTTTTCGCGGTAGAGATCACGACAACGCTCCAAAACATCGTGCGCCTCATCATAGTCACGCTCTTTCATCTGGATTCTGGCGATAGCACGCAGCGTAGAAGCCTCCTTGAGAGTTGTCCCGTCATCTTCAAACATTTGCGCGGCTTTTTTGTAGGCTTCCAAAGCTTTTTTATCTTGCCCATCCAATAAATAAACATAAGCCTCTTGATCAAAAGCATCACCCAGCAAATCGCGATTTCCGATTTTCTCGAGCACGCTTTTGGCTTGTTGAATATATTGCAGAGCTTTCAAGACCTGCCCGCGAGAAGTTTCCAGCTTAGCGAGTTTAATTAAAATCTCGCCATACGTATTTTGAGCCACATCCAAATGCTTTGTCAGCTCTAAAGCCGCCAGCAAAGCTTTTTCGGCTCGCCCAAAATCATCAAGGCTGATTTCCAATTCCCCCAAACGAGAAAGCGCAAAAGCCTCTCCTTCAGCATCTTGAGTATCGTGGTATAAGGAGGCAGCTTTTTCATAAGAGGTTCTGGCCTCATCATATTTTCCGGCATGCCAAAAATCATCAGCTTGTTGAAAGGTTTTAGAAGCTTCAGTAACGTATTTACCTTTAAGAGTTCGGGGCATAATAAAATCTCCTTTGACAATAGTCCTATTACTATATATATTTCCTAAAGATAAAAAATACAAGAAGATTAGCCATGGATGATATATTTGATTTAAGTTCTTCTGCTGCGCCGGTTTTTGATAATACAAGCGCCCTTATGCCGTCTTTTAACTGGCTTGAAGAACTCAATCCCGAACAAAAAGAAGCAGTCCAAACAACCGAGGGTCCTGTTTTGGTTTTATCCGGAGCCGGAACCGGCAAAACCAAGGTCCTAACCACACGTTTGGCCTATCTTTTGGCAAATCATAAAGCCAACCCGTGGGAGTGCCTGGTTGTCACCTTCACCAACCGTGCTGCCAGAGAGATGAGAGAGAGGGTTGAAGGCCTGATTGGTGATGCCGTTAACTCGGTATGGCTTGGAACTTTTCACAGCATTTGCGTAAAAATCCTGCGCAACCATGCAGAACTGGTGGGGCTATCTTCCAATTTCACGATTTTGGGTGAAGACGATCAAAAAAGGCTCCTAAAACAAATAATGGAAGCCAACCATATTGATGTGCAAAAATACCCGCCGCAAGCAGTTTTAGATAAGATTTCACGCTGGAAAGACAAAGGCCTGACAATAGATAAAATCAGCCATGATTATAAAGAAAATACGACAACGGAAATATACAAACTTTATCAGACCAGATTGTTGGAATTAAATTGCGTAGACTTTGGCGATATTATCTTGCATACGCTAAAAATTCTGATGGAACATACCGATATTTTGGAAAGATATCAAAATAGGTTTAAGTACATCATGGTAGATGAGTATCAAGACACCAACGTCAGCCAATATCTGCTGATTCGTCTACTCTCGCAAAAATACCGCAACTTGTGCTGCGTGGGAGATGATGACCAATCCATATATTCTTGGAGAGGCGCCGAGATAGAAAACATCTTGCGTTTCAACAAAGATTTTGCCGATGCCAAAATTATAAGACTAGAGAGAAACTACCGTTCGACAGCCAACATCTTGTCTGCCGCCTCCTGCCTCATCAGCCACAATCAAGAACGCCTGGGCAAGACCTTGAAAGTGGCAGAAAATTCTCCGGCCGGCAAAGCCGAAAATGCCAAGATAAAAGTAGTGAGCACTTATAACGGAGAAGAGGAAGCCTCTTTTGTTGCAGAAGAAATCTCTTCACTGCGCCGCCAAGGGTTTGATTATTCGCAAATGGCGATTTTGGTGCGCACGGCAGCCCAGACCCGTGAGTTTGAAGAAAAGTTTATTTCAGAGGCGATTCCCTACCAAGTTATCGGCGGGCTAAAATTCTATGAGCGAGCAGAAATAAGAGATGCCCTCGCCTATTTCAGAGTAATTTTGCAACCCCACGATGACCTAGCCTTGGAAAGGATAATAAACAAACCGGCCAGAGGAATTGGCGCCAAATCTTTGGAGAAGTTTGAAACAGAAGCCAGATTGCGGCATACATCGTTATACACAGCCATAGAACAAATGTTGGCTGAAGGCCTGATAAACGGCAAGAGCAAAAATGCTCTCAGCGGTCTAATGGAAAATTTCCAAGAATGGCGAAAGATGAACCAAGCTCTTGGCCCCGATGAGATTGCCTCTGAGGTTTTGGAAGCCAGCGGCTATTTTGAAATGCTCAGGGCTGACAAATCTGTAGAAGCCCCCGGCAGAATAGAAAACCTAAAAGAGCTGATAAACGTGATGAGTGATACGGAAAAATATCCCACTTTGTCAGACTTTATGGAACATGTTAGTTTAGTTATGGATAAAGATGACATAACTGAAGACGGCAAGGTAATGCTCATCACCCTGCACTCGGCCAAAGGTTTGGAGTTTGATGTTGTCTTTTTGCCCGGTTGGGAGGAAGGCTTGTTCCCGCACCAAAGAAGTTTGGATGAAGGCGGCAGCAACGCTCTGGAAGAAGAACGCCGGTTGGCTTATGTAGCCATCACCCGCGCCAAACAAAGATTATATATTTTAATGGCGCACAATCGCCGCGTCTATGGGCAGTGGCAAAGCAATTTGCCTTCACGTTTTATCAACGAACTACCTCCGCAAAACATAGAAATTTGCAATAAAAGCACTAACTTTTATGCAACCAACAAATATAATTCACAATCAAGCTATAACAGCTATTCAAATTCAGTAAAGGAAGAAGCATATGGTCGGAACTCTAATTATAGCCACCACAATAGCCGTAGCGGTTATCGCTCTGGTCATGCAGGTGTAATCGGTGCCAGAGTTCATCACGAAACCTTTGGCGACGGCACGGTTGTTGCCGCAGAGGGCAATGCCTTTCAAGTCTGCTTTGATAATGGCAGCATCAAAAAACTCCTAGGCACTTACCTAACCAAGATATAATTCATGTGGAAAACTCCTCTGTTTTTCTGGCAAAAGGTGCTTCAAAAACATATAATCAAAAGCAGTAAT
Source organism: uncultured Pseudomonadota bacterium (assembly GCA_949290295.1). Taxonomy (GTDB): domain Bacteria; phylum Pseudomonadota; class Alphaproteobacteria; order RF32; family CAG-239; genus CAZU01. The sequence goes on from CASERH010000042.1 coordinate 7,825, forward strand.
CGAAACCTGAACAGAGCTAGTGAAAGCTCGAAGAATGGTAGCTTTAAGATGTGCCGTTATACGAGCTTTAGAGGAATTAGATGAGTGGAATTAGCTTAACCGCATCAATGCGGTCGAATTTGCTGAGCCTGCAAAATATCAGCGGGCAGGTTTCCTCTACTCAAAACAAACTCTCTACCGGAAACAAAGTTAATTCCGCGATAGATAATCCCGGCTCATACTACACAGCCCTTTCATTAAACAATCGTGCAGATGATTTGAATGCTCTATTGGATTCCATGGGGCAAGCGGTGAGCACGATAAAAGCCGCTACCACGGCTTTGGAGAGTGCCACCGAGTTTTTGGAGCAGGCCAAAGCGGTTGCTAACCAGGCCTTAGAAACAGCTAAAGTGCCGGATAGAGCTTTCTTTGAAGAAAAGGTTGGAGCAAACGGCGCAGTTGTTAGCACCGCTCAGGAGCTGAGAGATGCAATTGCCGCCGGCAAAGAAACAATCTGCGTTTATGGAGCCATAGACTTAGGCGATATTTCCGCTAGTGACGGATTAGAATTAAAAGAAAACCAAAAACTGGTCGGTGTCGGCTACTTTGGCAATTTTGACACTGATACCAACAAGTTTTCTTCTATCAGCGCCACGGCAAGTGTGCCCGATAAGAGTGTTATTAATATAGAACAGAATGGCTGTGAAGTTTCAGATTTAAGCGTCAGTTACGAAAACAGTGCACCTTCCGGAAGTGCTTACGCAATATATGTGAGTGGAGCAAATGTAGAAGCAGATATTGGCAACGTTGATATCTATGCCGATTTTTCGAATTCATCTTCTGCGAAGGGCGCTATTCGTTCATCTTTCAGAGCTGTTGTAAATATAAAAAATAATATAAGTATTGAAACTTTCGGTGAAAAAACAAACGGTATTTTTGTTTTAACGAACGCTACTGTTAATATTAGCTCAGGATCTAACATAAATATTCAAACCACTGGCCAAAATGGAAGTGGTATTTGCATACGTAGCAATTCAACGGCTAATATAGCTGCAAGAGCTTCAATAAACATTCAAACGTATGACAATTATGTGCATGGGATTTACATATCTGAGGGTGTTACCAACATAAATTCGGAAGCAACGGTTAATATTCAAACTTCTGGTCAGTATAGCTATGGAATTCATGTACGAGCATCTTCGGTTTGTAACATTGCCGGCAATTTAGCTATCACGACAAAAAATGCTTTTGGAATTATGTCTTTTCAGGAAAGTGGTAATACCATTGATATCTCATCAACAGCTAAAATTTATTTAGATACAGAAAGCTTCGGAATTTACAGTTATTACAATGATGGTACAGGCCCTAATATCTTAGACATAGCCGCGGGGGCAAAGTTGGCATTTGAGAAAGATGGCAAAACAGATTGGTATGAGGTAAAAGAAAGCAAG
>CASERH010000043.1 GCA_949290295.1 uncultured Pseudomonadota bacterium
TGAAAGAACCCCTGCCGAGGAAAACAGAGAAGCCTATCCGGTTTCAGAAGCCGCTGCTGATAGTGCCGTAGATGTATCAGCCAGCATCATCAGTAATTTTGCCAAGATGTTCTCCAAAGAAGAGCAAAAACAAGAGGCAAAAGAGCCTGAGGTTAAGACGGTTTCAGCATTGCCGGAAGTAAATTTGTTGGGAGATGGCTCCAAGACGATAGAAGATGTCGTCGCTTCGGTTATTCGCCAGATTATTGGAGAAGAGGTTTCTGCCAATTGGAAGAACGGGCTTAATTATGATGAATTAGCCAAAGAAGAAATTGCCGCTCAAACCAAAGCTTGGTTAGATAACAATCTGCCGGCAGTGGTTGAGAGAATAGTCAAACAAGAGATTGAACGAGTGATGGCAAAGGTTGGTTCTAAAGACTGATTGTTGAACCGGCCTTAAAATTTCTTTGCCCCCAAATTGAGTTTTGAGGGCAATTTTGTGTCACAAAGGTTTAATATCAAAAAGTGGAAAAAAGAATGTTAGAAAAAAACTATAACCCTAAAGAATTTGAAGAAAAGATTTATAAAGATTGGGAACAAAGCGGAGATTTCAAACCGGATATGCGTTCCGATAAAGATGCGTTTTCAATAGTGATTCCTCCACCAAATGTTACGGGAGTTTTGCATATAGGCCATGCCTTAAACAATACTCTGCAAGATATTTTGGTCCGCTACAACCGCATGCTGGGCAAGAAAGTATTGTGGCAGCCAGGCATGGACCATGCCGGCATTGCTACCCAAATGGTTGTTGAGCGCAATTTGGCCAAAGAGGGCATCAGCCGCCACGACTTGGGCAGAGAAAAGTTTATAGAGACAGTCTGGAAATGGAAAGAACAATCAGGCGGCACCATTTGCAAGCAGTTACGTCGCTTGGGGGCTTCTTGTGATTGGAGCCGTGAACGCTTTACCATGGATGAAGGATTAAGCCGTGCGGTTCGCAAAATCTTTGTAAGCTTGTATAAAGACGGGCTGATTTATAAGGCCAAAAAGTTGGTAAACTGGGATTCCAAATTTATGACCGCAGTTTCTGATTTGGAGGTTATCCAAAAAGAAACCGTCGGCAAGATGTATTACTACAAATATCCGATAGAGGGAGAGGAAGGCCAGTTTATCCATATTGCGACCACACGTCCGGAGACGATGTTTGGTGATACGGCCGTAGCTGTTTCTAAAGAGAATGAGAAGCTGAAACATTTGATTGGCAAGAATGCGATTTTGCCGATAGTTAATCGCCCGATTCCCATAATTGGAGATGAGCATGCAGATCCCGAGAAGGGCACCGGCGCTGTAAAGATTACGCCGGCACATGACTTTAATGACTTTGAGGTTGGCCGCCGTCATGATTTGCCATTGATAAACATTTTGAATGAAGATGCCACCTTAAACGAGAACACACCGTTCCCGGGCATGGATACGCAAACGGCTCGCCAAAAGACTATTGAGAAGTTGGAAGAGCTTGGGTTGATGGAAAAGATAGAAGACCACCCGATGGTTATCCCCTACGGAGATCGCTCTGGTGTTGTTATTGAGCCGATGTTGACCGACCAATGGTTTGTTGATGCGCCAACCTTAGCCAAAGAAGCAATCCGCGCGGTAGAAGACGGGGAAATGGAGTTCGTTCCCAAGTCATATGAAAAGACATATTTTGAGTGGATGTGCAATATTCAGCCTTGGTGCATATCTCGTCAATTGTGGTGGGGTCACCAGATGCCGATATGGTACGGGCCTGATGATAAGATATTCTGTGAAGAAACCGAGGAAGAGGCGCAAGCAGCAGCGGACAAGCACTATGGCAAACATGTTGAACTAAGACGCGAGACAGACGTTTTGGATACATGGTTCTCATCCGGCTTGTGGGCTTTTTCAACCTTAGGCTGGCCGGATAACACCGAGTACTTGCAGACATTTTATCCGACCACGGTTTTGGTAACGGCATTTGACATCATCTTCTTCTGGGTTGCCCGCATGATGATGATGAGCATGTATATGATGAAAAAAGTTCCGTTCAAAAAAGCTTACATCCATGGGCTTGTCAGAGATGAACAAGGCCGCAAAATGTCAAAATCAAAAGGCAACACGGTAGACCCGATGATTTTGATTGATGAGTTTGGTGCTGATGCCGTCCGCTTCTTCATGGCAGCCATGGAGACACAAGGACGTGACATTAACATCAGCCAGTCACGCATTGCCGGCTATCGTAATTTTGCGACCAAGCTGTGGAACGCTGCCCGCTTTGGCGAGATGAATCAATGCGAATTCAAAGAAGATTTTGACGAGAACAAGGTTTCTTTGGCAGTCAACAAGTGGATTGTTGCCAAAGCCTTGGAGGCCACCAAAGAGGTGAGCGACAACCTCAATGCTTATCGTTTCTCAGATTCAGCCAATGCCGTATACCAATTTGTTTGGGGCACTTTCTGTGACTGGTATATTGAGCTGATTAAACCGGTTCTTTATGGTGAGGATGAAGCCGCCAAAGCCGAGACAAGGGCAACCTTTGCGTGGGTTTTGAGCCGCATTTTGGTTATCTTGCATCCGTTTATGCCGTTTATCACCACGGAATTGTGGAATAATACGGCCAAAAGAGGTATTAAGTTAATTAATGCACCTTGGCCGGAGATAAAAGAGGCCGATGCCTCAGCCATGAAAGAAGTTGATTGGGCCATTGAGTTGATTTCGGATATTCGCTCTCTGCGCGCAGAGATGAACTTGCCTGCCTCGGCGAAGTTGACTGTGTACTTAAAAGACGCCGGTGAGCAATCTCAAAAAGAGCTCAAGACCTTTAACCAGATGGTTTGCTCGCTTGCCCGATTGGAAAAATTGGAGAGCTACAACGGAGAGGTTACCCCCGATATGGTTCAAAATGTTTTCAGAGAGGCTGCATTGCTGATACCTCTGAAAGGTGTCGTTGATTTTGCTGCCGAAAGGGAGCGTCTGAATAAAGAGCTTTCAGCGCTGGATAAAAATCTTGAGGGTTATGCCCGCAAGCTCAATAATCCAAACTTTGTCGAGCGAGCACCTGCCGCGGTGGTAGAGGAGGAAAAACGCCGCCAGGCAGAGGCCTTGGAGAATAAGGCTAAAGTAGAAGCAGCCCTAAAGCGCATAGCCAACTTCTAAGAAGCAAAGAGAAAAGCCGCTTGGTACCAAGCGGCTTTTTGATTTAAAGAAAAAGCTTTATTTTTGTCCAAAAAGATGCTATCCTGAAAGTATAAGAAAAAGGATTAACAATGATAGTTTCCAATCGACAATATGCACAAATAGCCAAGCTGACAGAAGAAGAACAAGTTGATGCCGCCGAGCGTTTATGGCAAGATAAAACAAAAAACAAAAAGCCGTTAGCACAAAAGGAGCTGATAATCATTGTTGGCCAGCCTGGTTCCGGCAAAAGCACTTTGGCGCAAAGATATTTACAAAAAAATTCTAATCTGGTTTCCATCGGGGGAGATGATGTTTTACCCTATCATCCACGTCTTGTTCAAATGGCAGCAATTCGCCCCCCGCGACTAAATTCAAAAAATAAAGATTGTTATGATGATCCAACTTTTACTAATCCCAAAGATGATCCCTTGGATTATAACGGCGGTGAGAGGTATTTGGAAGATTTTGCGCACGATACATATATCCAAACTGCCTGTCGTTTGTTTCAAGAAGGATATAGCTTAATCCTTGATAGTTTGCCAGGGGGAGAAACCACAAGCTTTGCTGCCTTAGGAAAGAGATTAGGTTATAAAGTTAGTTTTGTAGCCGCCGCGGTTCCCAAGCAAATGAGCGAGCAAAATATTGTTAATCGCTTTGAGGAAGGAAAAGTGCGTTTTGCTAAGGTCATAAAAGGAGAACTGCCGCCAACATCAGAAAATCTTCCGCATACATACAACAAAATGCGCCAAGCGCCGGAAGATTTGGAGTTTGCACAAAGATTCTTAGAAAAGGTGGCCAAAGAATATCCGTTGCAAGTAGTAAACCCGTTAAACAGAACCGTTTTGGGAACGGGAAAAGAAGGAGCCAAGGCCTACCTAAAAGAAATCAGCCGCCCCTTGAGTGAGGCAGAAAGAGCTTTTTTGCAGGAAAGAGGCAAAGAGTTAGATGCAAAGCAAAAAGAAAGAGGGGCTTCAAAATATGACAGGTATGTTTTGCAGCAGTGCGAGCGCCCAGGGCGCTGATCGGGCGACGGCCTGGAGCGATTAGCAAGCTGTACTCCCCTCGACTCACAAAGTTCGTTTTGCAGGCGCTCGTGCCATATTCAGATAAATTAATTGCATTTTAAATTTTCTGCTCTAATATCATTTCCGCAGGCGCGAGTTGTGCCTGCGGAGTATCGAAACTCCTTAGCGTAAAAAACACTCCTCTTTTGGGGAGCCGGGGGTATAAGGCTATGCTCGAAGAACCCGGACTGTCACGCTACAGTTTCGAACTCCCCGCCTTAATTTATTTAAGGCGGTTTCTTTTTAATAAGAAATTTAGGAGTTTGTAACAATGAAAAATTTTTCTACTTTGCAGCGAGGTCAAGTATCCTCGCAACTCAGGCAAATTAGGCTGGATAAAAATCTGCCCATCACCGATATTGCCTGCAAGTGCGATTTATCTGTTGCCAATATAGATGCCATCGAGCGCGGAGAGGCAATCTCTTTTAAGAAATATCTCCGACTCATCAGATTTTATGAAAAAAAGATTCAAATCTTGCTCACAGATTGAAAAAAGCCGCTTCTTTCAAAAAAGAAGCGGCTTTCAAGATTTATTGTTGTATTTGCTCTCAATCACGCGGCTTGTTTTTCCTTAGCCAAATAGGCCTTTGTGTTTGTTGAGCAGACATCTGGAGTCCGAGGCAGATAAACAACCTCACAAAAATCTTTCAAGAAATCGAATTTACCTTTCCAATCATCCCCCATAACGAAGACATCTGCCCGATATTTTTTGACATCGTCGATTTTTTGTTCCCAGTTGTTTTCAGGAATAATCAAATCGACATACCGACAAGCCTCCAGAAGCAATTTCCGTTGCTCATAAGTGTAAAATGACTGCTTGTGCTTAATACTGTTAAACTCATCGGTAGAGAGAGCAACAATAAGATAGTCACCCAAGGCTTTAGCCCTTTTCAGAAGATTGATATGTCCGTAACGCAAGACATCAAAAGTTCCATAAGTGATAACGCGTTTCATGGGCTTAGTCTCCGATATATTTTTTTATCTTTAAGATTTCATCTAAACGGATGGAAGATGTATCCAAATGTGCATGAATTTTTTTAGGTAGCTTTAGGTAATCACCAAAGATATAGGTTAAATAAAGGTCAGGTTTAGCAACGCAAGGAAATTCTACTCCCTCAAAAACAATCTGCTTAAGCGGAAAAATGGTGCCATAATCAAAGGCATTGTAGAGGTGTGTTTGATGATGAAATTCAACCCCGTAAAAAACAGTCGGAAATTTTGTTTTCTTTTGGCTTTCATCCGTTTCAAAAAACTCAAGGCTTAATTTTCTGAAGCTGTCATGAAACTCAGCCGTTGAAGAAAACTTTTTCATTTTTTTAGCTTGTTTAAGGGTAAGGAATTTAATCTTCTTGCTGAATTCCAGTTTTTGGGCATCATTCATTTCTTGATAACAAAAATCAACCGGAAACACATCAACACTGATACTTGGAATATCTTTGTGGACCACCTTGATTAAGTTATACTTTCCGGATCTGTGAGAGCTCAAAACAGCTTCAAGGCTGTTGTCGAGGCAAGACTGGTTAAATGATTTAATAAATCTTTTGTAGTCTTCTCTGGGCATGCAAATATCAATATCATCATCCCAAGGAATAAATCCTTTGTGCCTGATGGCCCCGAGCAATGTGCCGAAATCGATCCAATATGTCAATTTATGTTTTTTACAAACAAGATCTATTTCTTTTAAAATCTTTAAGTCAGCCAGCTGAATATCTCGTAAAAAGCCAACTGCCGGCGGCAATGTCGAAGCAGAAAGATTGACATAAAGCATACTGGAAACAGAGTTTAATTCTCTAAAAATTGCAGAGTTGGAATATTTTCCAAAATGAAAGATCCTTTTCCCAAATAGATAAAGTGCTTTTTCGCCATTTTTTCTTTTAATGTTAAACATATAGCCAAAGTTCCAAGGTAACAGTCATGCATCCACAACATTCAATTGTATGTATAAATAAAAATATCGGAATACGCAAGTGATTTTTTGAAACTATATGAATCCAAAGAACGCAAAAAGCCCGCTCAAATGAGCGGGCTTTTCCCTGAAAAAGTAAATTATTTTTTCAAGATAGACTTACCGGCATAGATAGCCATATCGCCCAATTCTTCCTCAATGCGGATGAGTTGGTTGTACTTAGCCATACGGTCTGTACGAGACATAGAACCAGTCTTAATCTGACCACAGTTTGTAGCAACGGCGATATCGGCAATGGTGGTGTCCTCGGTCTCGCCGGAGCGGTGAGACAAAACAGCGGTGTATTTGTGGCGTTGAGCCAAGTCAACAGCCTTCATGGTTTCGGTCAAAGTACCGATTTGGTTAACCTTAACCAAGATAGAGTTGGCAACACCTTTTTCAATACCCATAGCCAAACGAGCCGGGTTGGTAACAAACAAGTCATCACCAACCAATTGAACTTTGTCACCCAAAGCATCGGTGAGCATTTTCCAGCCTTCCCAGTCATCTTCGGCCATACCGTCTTCAATAGAGAAGATTGGGAACTTGTCACACAAACCTTTGTAGAACTCAACCATCTCTTTGTTGGTGTAAGATTTGCCTTCGCCCTTCATCTCATATTTTCCGTTCTCATAGAACTCAGAAGAAGCGGCATCAATGGCCAAAACAACATCATCACCGGGTTTGTAGCCGGCATCAGAGATGGATTTAACAATGAAAGACAAAGCCTCTTCGGCAGATTTGAGGTTAGGAGCAAAACCACCTTCATCACCAACGTTGGTGTTGTGTCCGGCAGCTTTAAGGTTTTTCTTCAAAGTCTGGAAGATTTCAGCACCCATGCGGATGGCTTCTTTAACAGACTCGGCAGAAACCGGCATAATCATGAACTCTTGAATATCAATCGGGTTGTCGGCATGTTTACCGCCGTTAACAATGTTCATCATCGGAACAGGCAAGGTACGAGCCATGGTGCCGCCCAAATAACGATAAAGGGGCAAACCGGCTTCCTCGGCCTGAGCCTTGGCAACAGCCATAGAAACAGCCAAGATAGCATTGGCGCCGAGTTTACCTTTGTTCTCGGTTCCATCCAAATCAATCATAGTGCGGTCGATTTCGATCTGATCCTCAGCTTCCAAGCCGGCCAGAGCATCATAAATTTTGTCGTTAACATTTTCAACGGCTTTCAATACACCTTTGCCGCCAAAACGTTTTTTATCACCGTCGCGGAGCTCAACCGCCTCATGCACACCGGTAGAAGCACCAGAAGGAACGGCAGCACGGCCGAAAGCGCCGCTTTGCAATACAACCTCGGCTTCTACGGTAGGTGTACCGCGGGAGTCCATAATTTCTCTAGCATGGATATCAATAATCGCACTCATTTTTTTCTCCTTAAAATATAAAAGTACTTGCTATAAATTGGTGCATTTTATCTCTGATGTCAAGCAAAACTGACGATTTTTGTGCCTAAATAAAAAGTATGTTTGCAAGTTTGGGATAAATGCTTATGCTAGAGGTATAAGAGCAAAAGGAGAGCGCATATGTTTTCAGAAAAATGGCATAGAAGATTCATGGAAGTAGCCGAGTTGGTGGCCACCTGGTCTAAGGATAAATCAACCAAAGTCGGAGCAGTTGTAGTTGGCCCCGATAGGGAGATTCGCTCCACTGGCTACAATGGGGTCGTGAGGGGCGTGGATGATGACATCCCCGAGCGCCAGGAGCGTCCGACCAAATATGATTTTTTTGAGCATGCCGAGCGCAACGCTGTTTATAATGCTTGTTTGATAGGAGCTTCGCTCAAAGGTTGTGTGATATACGTCACCGCCATGCCGTGCCCTGATTGTGCCAGAGCTATTATCCAATCTGGTATCAAAATGGTCGTCACCCGCAAAGTAGAGGTTGATGCCAATGCCCCCACCGGAACCTGGCGTGATAAGTTAATTTACTCCGAGCAGATGTTTAAAGAAGCCGGAGTTGAATGTATTTATTTATAAAAACAAAAGGTTAGAATTTTTCTTACCCCCACTTTAAATCTTATCCTAAAGGTTTATATAGCACCTAAGTGTTAAACCTATTTAAACGTTTTGCGTTTATATTTTGAGTATAACAATTTTTAAGTGTAGCGAGGGAAGTTATGAAAATTCTGATTGCGGACGACCATGCGCTGTTTAGAGATGGCTTGAGCTTGCAGCTTGAGAAGATATCACCGCAAGCAGTTATCAATCAGGCGGCAAATTTTTCGCAAGCTCTGAAATTGGCAGAAGATTCTTCAGATATAGACCTGATAATTATCGATTTAGACATGCCCGATATGCGTTGGGAGGACGGCTTGAAAGAGATTAAGGAAAAAGCCAAGAAAAGCAAGATTGTAGTTATATCGGCCTCAGAGAATATGCGAGATATCAAAAAAGTGATAGAGATGGGAATATCAGGCTATATTCCCAAGCGTTCAGAAACCAAGATATTGCTATCAGCTCTCAAGTTAGTAATGGAAGGTGGAACTTATTTGCCACCCTCGGTGATAGAAACAAACAGCTCAGACAGCGAGCGGGCAGGACGTGGCGGCAAGGTTTTAACCCCGAGGCAGTCAGAGGTTTTGCAATATGTAGCGGAGGGGCTGTCTAATAAGCAGATAGCTTATAAGATGGGCGTATCGGAGGCAACGGTAAAGCTGCACATTAATGCTTTGTTGCGGGCAGTCGGCGCCACCAATCGGACTCAAGCCTTAATCATCGCTCAAAAAATGGGTCTGATTTAGAATAGTTTGAGAATGCTCTAACCAAACAAATACTGCCCCTCCGAATAATTTAATTGCATTTTAATTTTTCTGCTCTAATATCATTTCCGCAGAGGCGAGTTGCCCCTGCGGAGTATCGAAACTCCTTGCAAGAAAAGAACAACTCCTGTTATGGGGAGCCGGGGGTATAAGGCTATGCACGAAGAACCCGGACTGTGCTGTAACAGTTTCGTCTTGCTGCGTAAGTTTCGCGCTTTGCGCTCAACAACTCCGCTTCGGTCACTTGTTTTCTAATTTCGTTTCGCTTGCTCACGCTTCACTCA
>CASERH010000044.1 GCA_949290295.1 uncultured Pseudomonadota bacterium
TACCACAAGAGGCGTAAGTTTTCTTGATTGAGTGAGTGAAGCGTGAGCAAGCGAAACGAAATTAGAAAACAAGTGACCGAAGCGGAGTTGTTGAGCGCAGAGCGCGAAACCTACGCAGCAAGACGAAACTGTGCAAGAACAGTCCGGGTTCTTCGTGCATAGCCTTATACCCCCGGCTCCCCGTAAAAGGAGTTGTTCTTTTCTTGCAAGGAGTTTCGATACTCCGCAGGGGCAACTCGCCCTTGCGGAAATGATATTAGCGCATAAAGATTAATTTGCAATTAAATTATGCAAGAGGGCAGTATTTGTTTGGCGAAGGCACTTGCGCCAGCACCCCGACCAACGGGAGCGGTGCGGACTACAGCTAAGTTATGCCACTGCCGGCTTCGGCAGCGCGTTCGGCAGCGCGCCGACCAAAGGGAGCCGCGCAGATAACAGCGAAGTTATCGCTCCAGGCCGTCGCCTGGCGGATTACAGCGGAGTTAAGCCCCTGCCGGCTTCGGCAGCGCTCCAGGCCGTGGCCTGGTTAGGCTTCGGGAACGGAAGCGTGTGTACGTTTCTCTTCCGGCACAGGAGTTTCGGCTGACTTATCAATTGTTTTGCCGGCCAGAATATCCTTAATTTCATCTCCGGTCAGGGTTTCATACTCAATCAGAGCCTGCGAAAGTGTCTCCCAATCTTTCTGATGTTCTTTCAAAATCTTGGTAGCCTCTGCATGGGCATTAAACACCAGATTTTTGATTTCGGCATCCACCAACTTGGCGGTTTCCTCGCTCATATTTCTGCTCTGAGTAACAGATTTGCCCAAGAACACTTCACCGGTATTTTCGGCATAAAGCACCGGCCCGAGCTTATCGCTCATGCCCCATTCTGTGACCATTGAGCGGGCCAAATTGGTTGCCGCGGCAATATCAGAGGAAGCACCGCTGGTGACCTTCTTATCGCCAAACTTGAGTTCCTCGGCCACACGCCCGCCCATCATAATGGTAAGACGAGAAAGCATCTTTATCTTAGAATACGAATACTGGTCTTTTTCAGGCAACTGTTGCACCATACCCAAAGCACGCCCCCTGGGAATGATGGTTGCCTTGTGGATGGGGTCTGTCTCCTCCACAAACAAAGAGCAGATAGCATGCCCGGCCTCGTGGTAGGCGGTGAGTTTTTTCTCATTTTCATCCATCGCCATAGACTTGCGCTCGCTACCCATCAAGACCTTATCTTTGGCCTCGTCAAAATCTTTTGATGTCACCTTAAGCTTGTTTTTACGCGCGGCCAAGAGCGCAGCCTCATTAACCAAATTAGCCAAATCCGCGCCTGAAAAACCGGGTGTTCCGCGAGCGATAACCGAAAGGTTGACATCTTTGGCCAGCGGCACTTTCTTAACATGCACTTTTAAGATTTCCTCCCGGCCTTTTTTATCAGGATTCGTCACCGTAACCTGGCGGTCAAAACGTCCCGGACGCAAAAGCGCAGGATCCAAAACATCCGGCCTGTTGGTAGCTGCGATAATGATAACATTTTCATTATCTTCAAAGCCGTCCATTTCCACCAACAACTGGTTAAGGGTTTGCTCACGCTCATCGTTTCCGCCACCGAGCCCGGCACCACGATGACGCCCCACGGCATCAATCTCATCAATAAACAGCAAGCAAGGTGCATTCTTTTTTGCTTGGGCAAACATATCTCTGACACGGCTGGCACCCACACCGACAAACATCTCCACAAAATCAGAACCCGAAATTGAGAAGAACGGCACATCAGCCTCACCGGCCACTGCTTTTGCCAACAAAGTCTTACCCGTACCTGGAGGGCCAACCATTAAAACTCCCTTGGGAATCTTGCCGCCCAAGCGTTGAAATTTTGCCGGATCCTTCAAGAAGTCAATAATTTCTTCCAACTCCTGCTTGGCCTCATCGGCACCGGCCACATCGGCAAAAGTCACTTTTTTGGCATTTTCGATTAATCTTGCGCGAGATTTGCCAAAGCTCATGGCTCTATTGTTGCCGGAATTAGCCTGGCGCATAAAGAAAATCCACACGCCGATAAGTAGCAACATCGGAAACCAAGAAATCAAGATTCCCCACAAATTGTTAGAAGTATTATCCTCCGGCTGGGCAGTCACCTTAACATCATTTTGGCGCAAAAGCTCAACCATGTTGGGATCAAAAGGAGCATAGGTATAAAAACGTTTTCCATCCGTATACGTGCCGCTGATATCGGCACCGGATATCGTAACTTCTGAAACTTTTTTATTTTCGACATAGTCCATAAAGTCTGAGAATGCCAATTTTTCAGCATTAGCTTTTTCGGCATTGCCGGCAAACATATTCATAGCGCCTGATAACAAGACAATAGCCAGCAGCCAGACAATAATATTTCTACCCATTTGCATTTGGATTCCTTTTTGGCAAATAATTAAATCAACGCTCTCTGGGTCACACACAAGAGCTTTTTTATATATAGTTTTTTTCTTTCCAAAACACAAGGCAAAAAAAAGCGGCCCTGCAAAAGAGCCGCTTTTTGATTAAGCTATCAGCAAATTATTTGGCAGCATCAATAGCTTGTTGCAAAACGCCCTCATCCAAGGTTTGGATGATTTCGCCATTGAGAACCAAAGTCGGCACGCCGTTAACTCTGATTTTGCTAGCCAAAGAAGATACATCGGACAAAGTCTTGCTAACTTTCTCAGATTCCATATCTTTCTTCAACTGTTCAAGATCAGCACCGGCCAAAACAGCAGCCTCATCAATCTTAGCTTCTGTCAACGGACCTTTAATCTCGAAGATAGCAGAATAAACCTCAGCAAATTTGCCTTGCTCTTTGGCAGCCAAAGCAGCCTTAGCGGCATACTGAGACATCGGAGAGAGGAAAGCCAAAGGTTTAACAACCAGTTTGAGGTCGCTGTTTTTAGCAACAACGTTTTTCAAGACCGGATAGATTCTGTGGCAATAGCCGCAAGAGAAATCAAAGAACTCAACCAAAACAACCTTGCCCTCGGCGTTACCCAAGAAACCGTCATTTTCGTTATTATAGAGTTCATCAGCGCTCTGAGCCAGCAATTCTTTAGCTTCTTTCAAAGCATTTTCCCTCTGAACCTGTTCATATTTCTGCATAGCATTAATAATCATTTCAGGGTTATCATTGAGAGCTTGCTCAACATTGCTGTCCTTATTGCAGGAAACGATGCACACAACCAAAGCAACAAGAGCTACAATCAAGGCCAACAAGGATACATAAACAGCATTAATTTTATTCATTTTAAAATCCTCAAAAATTTAATCAACGCATCTAATCTAACCAAAGATGAAAATATTTACAAGCCAAATTTTAGATATTATTTATTGTTTTTTTCAGAATTTCTTCATAAATAAGAGAGTAAAATAGAACAAAAAACTATAAGAGGGAACCATGTTTCACATCAGTTTATCTATTTTTTCTCAAACCCGCGCACTTGAAAATAAGATTGACTTGTTTCATGACAAGCTCATAGACGCCACCATGACGTTTAAAAAGGCCATTAGAGTTTACTTAGAAGAGGGGCGCAGTGACAGCTACCGCAAGCTTTCAAAACAAATCAAATTGATAGAACACGATGCAGACGGCCTAAGGCGGGATATTGAAAACAATTTATATACCCAAAATCTGATACCGGATTTGCGAGCAGATGTTTTGCAGTTGGTGGAAAACTTGGATAAAGTCATCAACAAGTTTGATGAAGTCACCTACAAATTTTATTGTGAACGCCCGGAAGTTCCCTCAGAGTACCACACACGCATCAACGAGCTATGCGACTTAAGTGCCGAATGCGCAGAAAACATGGCCAAGGCCAGCCGCGCATTTTTCAGAGATTTATCCAGTGTCAGAGATTATTCGCAAAAGGTTTATTTTATTGAGCATGAGTCAGATGCCGCCTCACGCAAACTAAGCGAAGCTATTTTTGATTCGGATTTACCTCTTGCCAACAAACTGCAACTTGGCGGTTTTGTAAACGATATCGGCGATATTGCCGACACCGCGGAAGACTTTATTGATAGTCTTTTGATCTTTACAATCAAACGGGATGTCTGATATGGATATCAGCTTTTTCATATTCCTGAGTTCCGGTCTTTTTTTGGGGTGGTCTTTGGGTGCCAGCGATGCCTCCAATATCATAGGCACGGCAGTCGGCACCAAGATGGTCAAATTTCGCACGGCGGCAATCACGGCCAGTATATTCATCATCTTAGGAGCTGTTTATGCTGGTTCCGGCGCCTCTCAAACACTTGGGCACCTAGGCAGTATTAATACCCTGCCCGGCGCTTTTATGTCTGCCTTGGCTGCGGCTCTCACCATTTATTGGATGGTTAACTTATCCATGCCGATTTCCACCTCGCAAGCGATTGTGGGAGCCATCATCGGCTGGAACTTTTTTGCCTCAAAACCGACAGATATTTCGGTTTTAACCCAAATTGTCAGCACTTGGGTTTTTTGCCCGATTCTCTCGGGCTTCATCGCTGTCAGCCTGTACTGGCTGACCAGAAAGATTGTCTGCAAATCACACTTGCATTTATTAAGACAAGACAGTTATACGCGTATTGGCTTGATTTTGGCGGGGGCTTTTGGCGCTTATGCCTTGGGAGCCAACAACATTGCCAATGTCATGGGCGTGTTTGTTCCCTCAAGCCCACTGCATGCGGTATCCCTGCCCTTTGGCTTGCACCTAAGCGGCACTCAGGTTTTGTTTTTAATCGGTGGAATTGCCATTGGCGCAGGAGTTATCACCTATTCGCATAAAGTAATAAATACGGTAGGCAACGGTATTATGCGAATGTCGCCACTCATGGCCTGGGTGGTTGTGGTCGCGCAATCTTTGGTTTTGTTTTTGTTTGCCTCACAAAATTTGCAACATTTTCTGCTCTCACACGGTTTACCGGCTTTGCCTTTGGTACCGGTTTCAAGCTCACAGGCAGTCATCGGCGCAGTAATGGGAATTGGCATTGCCAAAGGCGGCAGAAATCTAAACTGGAAGCTGATAGGCCACATTGCCGTAAGCTGGGTCAGCACCCCGATAATTGCCGCTTTGGTATGTTATATTTCGCTCTTTTTCCTGCAAAACGTATTTAACCTGGAAGTCTACCAATGAAAGTAACCATTTTAGCCATCGGCAAATGCAAAAAGACATCTCCTGAAGCAATGATAATAAACGAGTATGTAAAACGCTCCGGCTGGGATATTTTCATAAAAGAAAAAGACAATTCGAACCAGGAAGATGAGGCAAAATTTTTGCAATCTTCGATTCCTCACGGTGCCAAGGTTGTGGTTCTGGATGAAAGAGGGGAAAATCTAAAATCCGTTGAACTCGCCCACAAAATTGCGGACTGGCAAAATAACGGCTGCTCGGAGATTTGCTTTTTAATCGGCGGCGCAGATGGACACTTACAATCAACCAGAGATAAAGCTGATTTGATATTGTCTTTTGGCAAACTGACTCTGCCGCATATGCTGATGAGAGCGGTATTAAGCGAACAGATATATCGCATACAAACCATACTGTCGGGCCACCCCTACCACCGGGAATAGGCGCAGTAACATTTTCAGAAAACGCTTAAGTTTGTGAGGCCGCACAAAATTGCTTTAGAAAACCTCCGGACGAGTTTTGCCAAAGGTCCACATCTTCTCAATACTGTAAAACTCTCTCACTTCGGGTTTGAAAATGTGCACAATAACATCAAAAGCATCAATTAAAACCCAATCGGCTTTTTCCTCACCCTCAATAGTGGATTTATAACCGGCGGCCTTAAGTTTCATTTGAATTTGATCTGCCAAAGAGGCCACATGGCGCTGGGAGGTTCCGCTGGCCACCACCATATAATTGGCAATAGAAGTCTTGCCCTGCAAATCTATAACAACGACATCATTAGCTTTGCCGTCGTCTAATGACTTGGTGATAATGTCCAAAATTTTTTCTGCTTCGTCTTGCTCAAGCACTTGCGCTGCTTTCTTAGCCACTTAAATTACTCCTAGTCTAAAGGTGACCATGGTTTAGAAGGCTCTTCGGCAACAAAAGCCTCTGCCTCATCTTTTTTCTTTCGGTCACGTGTTATGTATTTATTGACTGCCAACAGACAATCAAAAATTCCCTTTTTAGCAATAGCCGACATTGTGAAGACTTTCTTTCCAATAGCTTTTTCCAACGCCTCTTGCTTTTGACTAACCTCCTCCTGAGGCAGGGCATCACATTTATTCAAAACCACCACCTCGGGCTTTTGTGCCAGAAGAGGATTATATAATTCCAGTTCTTTGCGAATATCCTGATAGATTTTGACAACATTCTCAGAAGTTGCATCAATCAGATGCAAGAATGCTGAGCAACGCTCAACATGCTTCAAGAAGCGATCCCCAAGCCCGACGCCTTCATGAGCACCTTCAATAAGGCCTGGAATATCGGCAATCACCATTTCATAGCCATCCACCCAAGCAACACCAAGGTTTGGGTGCAGAGTTGTAAACGGGTAGTCAGCAATCTTGGGTCTGGCGGATGTCACCACCGAAAGGAAAGTAGATTTTCCGGCATTTGGCATACCAATAAGCCCGACATCGGCAATCACCTTAAGGCGCAGCCACACCCACATTTCCTGTCCCGGCCAACCCGGCTCTGCATAGCGAGGCGCTTGGTTGGTAGAAGACTTAAACTGAGCATTGCCCCTGCCGCCGTCACCACCTTTGGCAAGCAAAAACTTTTGCCCCGGAGTAACCATATCCACAATCAAGGTTTTTTGGTCCTCGGCCAAAATCTCGGTTCCGACCGGCACCTTGATGATGATATCTTCTCCTTTGGGCCCGGTCTTATCAGAGCCCATGCCGTTGCGGCCTTTTTGCGCTTTAAAATGCTGCTGATAGCGAAAATCGATTAGAGTGTTAAGGTTAGCCACGGCCTCCACATAAACACTGCCGCCTTTGCCGCCATCGCCGCCGTTTGGGCCGCCGAACTCTATATATTTCTCGCGCCTGAAAGAGACGCACCCGGCACCGCCGTCGCCTGACTGAACAAATATCTTTGCCTGATCCAAAAACTTCATATTTTTTCTCTTAAGAGTTAAAATCCTAACAGATAAGATATCCGTTTCTTTTGAAAAGTAAAGGGGATGTTCAAACACCCCCTAAGCTTTTGTGTGATAACTTGTGATAAGAACAAACTATTCACTGACAACAGAAACAACTGTTCTGTCACCGGCCTTTTTAGAGAAGACAACTTTGCCTTCGGCCACAGCGAAAATAGTATGATCTTTACCCATACCGACACCGGCACCCGGATGATATTGGGTTCCGCGTTGACGAACAATGATATTGCCCGGGATAACGCTTTGACCGCCGGATTTCTTCAAACCGAGACGGCGTCCGATAGAGTCGCGCCCGTTACTAGAGCTACCACCTGATTTCTTATGAGCCATAATACAATCTCCTTAAAACTTATTTGCCGCAAACGTCGGTGATTTTGACCAGTGTAATAGACTGTCTGTGACCGTTTTTACGACGATAATTCTGTCTGCGTTTCTTTTTGAACACGATAACTTTGGCATCACGAGCCTGTTTCAAAACAGTAGCTTTAACGCTGGCGCCGGCAACCAAAGGATTACCGATGGTATCGCCCAAAGCCAAAACTTCGTTGAATACAACTTCTTTACCTTCTTCACCGGCAAGTTTCTCAACTTTCAGCACATCACCAGTTGTAACTCTGTACTGTTTTCCGCCGGTTTTAATAACTGCGTACATATTTTCACCTTTATATCTTATTTAAACATAAAACGTTGCTTTGCAATATACATAAGTTTTCGCCGCTGTCAAGTAAGAATCTCAATAAAAAATTAAAATTCCGGGCAAAGCTTATTTTTTACGCATCAGAGCCCGATAGAGTTCCGGACGCATAAAGCGCCCTTGCCAGATACCACGCCCGGCTTTTTTGGCTTTTGCTTCAGTGTCTAAAAAAGCATTTGTATAGGATGTATAAGCCACGGCCCAGCCGTTTGCAACCATTTCTTGGTTAAGATTTTTGCCTTGAGAATAACAAATTGCCACACTACGGTGATATCTGTCTTTTTCAATTTCCTCACAAGTTGTATCCTGCCCGGTAATTTTAAGCAAGAATTCATAAGCTTTTTTGCCGCAGGGATAAAGCTTGTTGTCCTTATCATAGCATTCCTGATGATATTCTGGCGCATCAATTCCCTCAAGACGCACCTCCACTCCGTCAACCATCAAGCTATCGCCGTCAATAACCCTGACTTCGGCTCTCACCGAAGCAGAAAAGAGGATAAAAGAGGCCAAAACAAGAACAAAAAATCGCATTTTCGTAAAATCCGTTGAATAAGTGGCAAAAAACTTTTGTTGTTTCATAATCTTTGTCTTAATATAAAGCATAATTTTTTGCAAAAGGTTAAATTATGATTAGAAAGTTATCATCAAGCATACTACTTCTCGGCTCCGTTATGCTGGTTAGCAGCTGCGAATATCTGCGCACCCGCACCCCCGGAGATTTCTTGAGCAACCCGTTTGCCCCAAGTGCGGCAGAATATGAACAAATGGGAAGAGAGATGGAACCAGCCCAAGTCAGGGCCCCGAGTTCCATTGTTGTTTGCCGCTCACACCAATGTGCTCCGGCCAGATTGTCCATGTCCAAGGAATATGTCTACAATAGCCTTTTGCATTTGTTTGATAACAACAACTATCAAAAAGCTCTTATTTGCCAGGCAGATCCTTCCGCCCACACCTGCCTGGAAAACTACGTTACTCTGCCGATAACCGCCGGCATCACGCCGACTAATGCCTATATAGACAGCGTTAGAATCACGGACGTCATCATCGGCAAAGGCGCAAATAAAATTAATTTGGTGCTGAACTATAATGTCACCTATGGTGGCCAAACGCCCGACTGCACACCGTCAAAATCAATTCTGTTTGCCAAAAACGTTAATCACGTGTTACTGGAAGATGCAGGCTATACCTGCAAAATGACCACCATTGGCCAAAGCACGATTAAAACTGTGTTTGCCATTGACTACATTGACCTGGATTATGGCTATATCGGCGGCTACTACTCAATCGGCATCTCAGGCCCGGCCTATGGCGGTGGCAGTGGCTACATGGTTTTGCGCCTGCCTGAGAATGCATATCCTCTTGCTCCTGAGCTAAAGGCACCGGCAGCCCCAAACAAAAAGAAACAAGCAAATATTTTTGGAGCCTCTGCAACAGATACATCTTCAAGCGGAGCAAATACCGGAGCTGTTCAGGTCTTTCCGATTAGTAAATAACAAAAAAATAAAACCTCGCGCTAGCGAGGTTTTATTTTAGAACAATTTGAGGATACTTTGGCTAGCCTGGGAAGCCAGAGAGAGGGAGTTAATGGCTAATTGTTGGCGGGTTTGGAGAGCCAACATATTGGCACTCTCCTCATTCATATCCGCAAGTGTCAACTTATCCGC
>CASERH010000045.1 GCA_949290295.1 uncultured Pseudomonadota bacterium
TGAAATTATATTCTCGGTAGTAGAAGAAGTATTTTTATCGCTCCCATCTTTTCTTACTTCATACCAATTTGTTTTGCCATCTTTCTCAAATGCCAACTTCGCCCCGGCAGACACGTTCAATATATTGGGGCCTTGCCCACCGTCATATCTATTATAGATTTCCGCACTTCCGGTATTAAAGTAAATCTGAGCTGTTGATAAAATGTTTACCGTATTACCGCTTTCCGATGCCAAAGTGAAGCCATAACTTTTTTCTGCTTTAACACGTACGTTACCTGCAATATTGCATATGCCAGAATTATAGATATAAACTCCATGCCCGCTTTGACCGGAGGTTTGAATATTTACTTCTGCCCCAGAGTTTATATTAACGATTCCGTTAGCATACATAGAAAGTCCATGTCCGCTTGGACCGGAAGTCTTAATATCTATTTTTGCATTAGAACTTATGTTGACAGTTGCATTAGTGGTGGATAAGACTCCTACTCCATAATAGCCTGAGGTTTGAATATTTATTTCTGCTCCGGAGTTTATATTACATCTGCTGGAACTATAAACAAAAATCCCATGTCCACTCGAACCAGCGGTTTGAATGTTTATTTTTGCTCCAGAATTTATGTTAACAAGTCCGTTTATATTAGAGTAAATTCCTCTTCCATATTCATCAGAGGTTTGAATATTTATTTCTGCCCCAGAGTTTATATTAACAATTCCATTTGTATTAGAGTAAATTCCACCCCCATATTGACCAGAGGTTTGAATATTTATACTATTTTTGATATTAGAAACAGCCCCATAAAATGAAGCTATTGCAGCCTTATTGTCCGTAGAATTTGAAAAATCGGCATAGATATCAACATTGCCAATATCTGCTTCTACATTTGTTCCACTTACATATATTGCGAAAGAACTTCCAGAAGGTGCACTGTTTTCGTAACTGATGCTTAAATCCGAAACTTCACAGCCATTTTGGGTGATGGAAATTAGATTTTTGACTGTATTTGCCGTCGCAGATATAGAAGAAAACTTGTTGGTATCAGTGTCAAAATTACCAAAATAGCCGACACCGACCAGCTTTTGGTTTTCTTTTAATTCTAATCCGTCACTAGCGGAAATATCGCCCAAATCGATTGTTCCATAAACGCAGATTGTTTCTTTGCCGGCGGCAATCGCATCTCTCAGCTCCTGAGCGGTGCTAACAACTGCGCCGTTCTCGCCAACTTTTTCTTCAAAAAATGATTTGCTCGGGATTTTGGCGGTTTCCAAAGCTTGTGTCGCTACTGCCGAAGCTTGCTCCAGGAAACCCGCCGCGCTTTCCAACGCCGTGGTGGCGGCTTTTATCGTGCTCACAGCCTGCCCCATGGAGTCAAGCAAAGCATTCAAATCATCGGCACGATTATTCAGTGAAAGCGCTGTGTAGTAAGAGCTTGGGTTATCTATGGCGGAATTTACTTTATTTCCCGTCGCTAGTTTATTTTGGGTAGAGGAAACCTGCCCGCTGATATTTTGCAGGCTCAGCAAATTCGACCGCATGCTTGCAGTTAAGCTGATTCCACTCATTAGTCCTCTACATTTCTCTATTTAGTATACCGGCCTCAATTATACCTTATTTATAATATCCTACCAGAAAAACAGGGGACTTTTCCACACAAATTAAAACCCCGCTTTTTTTTCAAGCGGGGTTTTAATTTTAAGTTCGACTTAAATAAAATTACTTTGCCAGCATCGACAACAATTTTTGGGTTGCATCTGCCGGAGTGATATTTTCAAACACGGCATATTCATTTGCCAAACGGTCCAATGCCTGCTCATAAATTTGGCGCTCGCTGTAAGACTGCTCGGCCAAATTCTCATTTCTATGCAAATCGCGCACAACCTCGGCAATAGCCACTGGGTTTCCGGAATTGATTTTATTCTCATATTCCTGAGCACGACGAGACCACATAACTTTCTTAACCTTAGCCTTGCCTTTTAAGGTTGTTAAGGCCTCATTGATTGTATCTGCGCTTGAGATTTTGCGCAAACCGGTTGTCTCAGCTTTAGCCATAGGAATACGCAGGGTCATTTTGTCTTTGGCAAAATTAACCACAATCAATTCCAACTCTGAGCCAGCCACATTCTGCTTGGTGATATCGGCAACTTTACCCACACCATGAGCGGGATAAACAACATACTCACCCGAGCAAAATGGATTTAATACTGAGATTTTTTTATTCATCTTGTCTTCCTATTTTTCTTATGATTATTAGGCGGTTTTACCCGATAACATC
Source organism: uncultured Pseudomonadota bacterium (assembly GCA_949290295.1). GTDB lineage: Bacteria > Pseudomonadota > Alphaproteobacteria > RF32 > CAG-239 > CAZU01. The sequence goes on from CASERH010000045.1 coordinate 2,271, forward strand.
GGTAACATACCACAAAATTTGATTTAAATCTAGCCCTAAAAACTAATTTTGTCAAAAAAGTCTAAATTATTTTAACTCAAAATTAATTGTACCCCCTTAAAATAAGCAATAAAAACATTTATTTGAGGGCAGAAAAATGATTAAGCTTACCAAAATCTTAGCTTTAGTCTCTTTTGTTGGGCTGGCCTTTAGTGCTCATGCCGCAGTGGTGCCGGAATATGCCACCAACACCTATCAAAATCATGAGCTCACCAGAGCCGAGCAAAAATGCTTGGATGAAGGCTATAAGATTACCTATGCCAACTGTTCCAACCAAACAGCGCCGGCAGACAGATGCCCTCACCATGATGGATATTACAAAAGCTGCTCCCAAGAGCAATGGTGCCGCAACAACAACTATACATTTTTAGAGACGGATTGCAAAGCTCCCTTCTATCCCTTCAAAATGTGCGCCAACAAATTTCCTCTTTATCGCATTTGCCAAGAAAATATTGAAAAAGCCTGCACCGAAGCAGGTTTTACCCACAAAGACAAATGTCAGCTCACTGACAAAAAATGCCCCTTCTTGCCCGATTACGGTATTTGCTGCAACAGCTGCCCGAATTTTGCCTATACAATAGATGCCATCCCGGCCGGTTATATTGCTCAAGGTGAAACCTGCACCACTTGTGACGGTGTCGTCAAAACCAATGTTATTCCGGCTCCCTGTGATGGCTTTTTAAGTTGTGAGTTTGGCCCTATGAGCCCACAAACCCCATCCTGCCTGCAAGGAAAAAAGATGCTCTACAGTGCATGCAAAACCTCCGGCATGGTTTGCCAAGAAAAAGGCTACAACTCGACAAGTTGCCCTGAAACATATGATAATGCCGATTGCCCGGAAAATGAGAACTTCAAACTTTGCATGGTCAACTGCAAAAAACAAGCACTCGCCGACAATCCAACAGCCGACATTTTTGCTCAAAACAGCACAGACCCAACCATCGATCTTACCAAAACAGAAATCAAATCATTGGTCGGCATGGCTGAGCCATCTTGCCAAAACCAGGTGCGCCCGGAGATAACTCTTCATATCAACCAAAAGAATATGGAGATGTATGCAAACCTCTTTGACCGCGCAATAGAAAACGTCAATTTCAATCTGATTTTTGAAGAGCCCTTAAGCTTGTCTGCCAACGGCAAACTCAACAATGTTCGCATCACCGCATCAGGTGTATTGCCGGAATGTCCGTTTAAAGCTCAGCGCATGGAGATATCTGGCGTTGTAAGCTTTAATGATATTCCAACACTTTGTTCTGACTTTCACATTAATCAAGGAGCGAAACTCTTGTCTTCAGGTAGTGTCAAAGGAGATATCTCCATGGAAAGAGATTCTGCTCTCGGCTTAAAAGGAGATCTTAAAGGAGCCCTCAAAGCCAAGAGCTATACTGAAATCTTTATTAAAGGTTCGCTAGAATTCAAAGATGAACTCAACAGTGAAAAGACTTCCGAAAGCATAGTTCTCGGGTGCAATTCTAAAGCCAAAGTCGAAAAAGGTGTCGTAGGCGACACCTCATCAATTTACCTTAAGCAATGGGCTGTTCTAGACACGCCTAACGTAAAGCTAATCTCCACCAGTGACAATCCTGCCTTACCAAACTTTCTTGGTTCCATTCACCTATTCAAATACGCAAAACTATTTAGTGCCTATGGCGACACTGTCTACCCGATGGCAGAAAATACCGAAACCGGCTGCGATGATAAATACTATATTCACCTCGGCTCGGCCTCAGACACAACCAAACAAAGCATCACCATAGAACCCTCTAACCTGCTTGAGAACCAGTGGCAGTGCCAAAATTTGGATTACAAACAACAACAATGTGACTAAGGGTTCACGTTGGGAGAATAGATTGTCTCCGGGTTAGAAGGATTTGAGATAACTGGCATATCTGCCTCCGGAAAAGCCTGCACATCATAAACCATTCCGTTGGCCTCCGTTAACGTGTTTTGAAATTGGTTTCCAAGCTCTTGAGCAGAATCGGGGCCTACAACAGGCACGCCTTGCGGCCCATTGGCATTTTGCCCCACCGCCGGCACACCTTGCGGACCATTCCCCAATGCCGGAGCCGCCGTGGAATTTTCTGCAGCAGTCTGTTGCGATGGCTGATTTTGCTCCAAAGTATAATCCTCCGGCGGCGTTTGTGGTTCCGGCAAAGGATCTCCCAAAGGATTGGGCGCGTTATCTGGCTGTTCTACCACAAAGGTATCTTCCCCGCCTGATGCTGTTTGAGCAGACCCATAAACGAGGGTTGGCGCCGTAGCAGTAGTTTGCAAATTATTTTCTTCTGCGACTCCTTGTTTTTCTCCGGCATAAGCATTGGTATGAATGGCACACATCGCCCATAGTAACAAAGTGAAATTTTTCAAAGCTTCAGACATATCAAGATACCTCCTTGTTTTTAGGCTAGATAATCACGAATTACAAAAAAACAAGTTTTTCCGATGCTGTTTTTAAGTTACTATTAACAAATTTTGTGCTATAATTTGGGCAATTAAGAAAAGGAGAAAAAAGATGTCTGAACTTGGAGCGATAAGTTCGTATACGCTGGCCATCCAACAAATGCAACTAAGCCTGATAAAAAACAGTGTTGAAATGCAGCAAAAGACCGTAGAAGTTCTGTTGGGCGATGACAATCGCGCGGTATCACCGTCAAATGTCGGACAAAACGTAGATGTCACGCTTTAAGCTTAGAAGCTTATCATAAAGACAAAAGACATTGATAGGAAGTAAGCCAAGATAAACTTAACAATTCCCCAAATAGCGGTAAACAACATGGCGGTATAATCAAGTTCTATACCGCCTTCTTTGTATTCTTTTTTGAAGACAAAGGTATATACAAAAGAAACAAAGGCAATCAGCAGATAGAAGTGATAGTTGGTCGCCAAGGCTTTGATTGCATCGGCATCCATGCGTATAATCGAGGCAATACCGCAAATAATGCCAAGCAAAACCATTGGGTTAAAAATAGCGCCCGTGGTAAAAAGAGAGATAATTCCCTTAATCATGGAAAACTAGCGGCTCCAAACGCGACGAGAGAGGTAGCGAGAATCGACATTCTCAAAACCGGACGGCCAAATACAACGCGCTCCGCCCTTAATGACATTAGAAGCCTGAGAATTCAGCTGCATGGCAACAATTGAGGCGATACCGCGGCTTTTGATTTTCGGCTTGGCATCACGAGACCACTCAAAGTAAGAAGGATTTATTGTTTTTTGCATTTATTTTCTCCCTTTTAGGAAAACTACCCCTTTAGTTTACGCTTAAAACGTAAACAAAAACTTAAAAAAGACACCTATACATTTTTATAGGTCTCAAAACCCTTAGTATTTTCAAATACTTTAGAGATTTTTTGGCTCAAAGCGGTTGCCAAAGCCACATCATCACTCCAAACCCAGACCTGAATTTTTGGCTCCGTGCCTGATTTGCGGATGAGAATTTTGCCTTTGCCGTCAATTTCTTTTTCGGCTTGTTTAACAGCTTCAGAAAACTCGGGCAATTCAAAAGCATTCAACATATCTTCCTTGCTTGTGAATTTGGAATCAACACGGCATCTGGGCATGGGACTAAACAGCGGAAAGATTTGGCTCATTTTAGCCTTGCTTTCTTTAACACCCATTGCTACCACAAGGGCCGCCATCATTGCATCACCGGTCTTAGAATAATCCGCCACCACCATGTGTCCGGATTCTTCACCGCCAATATTTGAGCCTGTTTTTTTCATCTCCTCAATGACATAGCGTTCACCAACGGCCGAGCGCACACATTTGATTCCTTGGGCTTCCAAAAAACGGTCCAGCGCAGGGTTAGAAACAATTGTTGCCACCACGGTATTGGCTTTTAACTTATTTTTTTGGTAAAAATATTGTCCCAGATAGGCAATAATTTGGTCACCGTCCAGACGTTTGCCGTTTTCATCGCAAATGATGATTCTATCACCATCACCATCCACTGCCACACCGAGGTCAGCATGATTTTTAACCACCTGGGAGCACATATTTTCGGTGTGTTGCGAGCCGCAATCAAGATTGATATTGCAACCGTTGGGATTACAAGCCAGAGCAATAACATCAGCTCCCAACTTTTCAAACACCTCGGGCAAGATGTTGCTAAAACAGCCATTGGCACAATCAAGCACGATTTTCATCCCCTTTAAGGCATTGGAAGTGGCAGCGGACAAAGCAATTTGTTTGTATTTTTCCGTGCAAGAATCATCATAGAAAACACGTCCGATTTTATCTTTATCAAAAGCAAAAGAATTTGCTTCGACCATTTGCTCCAACTGCAATGTAACCTCATCAGAGAACTTGCTGCCGTCAGCGGCTATAAGCTTAATACCATTGTCATGATAGGGGTTGTGAGAAGCGGTAATCATCACCGCCATATCAACACCCAAAGACGCAACCAAAGTAGTGAGAGCAGGTGTTGGCAAAACTCCGAGTTTGATAACATCCACACCCTGAGAGGTAAAACCGGCGATGAGCGCAGCCTCCAGCATATCGCTAGAGATACGCGTATCTTTGGCAATCGCGACTTTTTTAGTTTTTGAGCAAACAAGGTTCCCTGCCGCCATTCCCAAACGAGAGGCAAACTCGATTGTCATCGGAAATTCATTAGCCACGCCGCGCACACCGTCGGTACCAAACCATTTATTTTTTCCCATTATTTTAATCCTTAAAAAACTCACCTAATAAGCCAAGTCTAAACGTATGGATATAAAACACAAGCACAAATCCAAGGTTATCAAACACAAGATATTAAAAAAGGTTACAATCTTTTAATCATGTGGAAAACTCCTCTATTTTTCTGGCAACTGGTATTTTGAAAATATATAATCAAAAGTGGCCATTGAAACCTAAACAGAGCTAGTAAAAGCTTAGAGAATGATGCAGATAAAGGGATTTTAAGAGCGAGAAGAATTCCAGTGTACATAAGGCGTACATGAATTTTGCGAGCCTCGCCAAAATGTCTTTAGATGTACCGTTATACGGGCTTTAAGGAAAGAGGACTAATGAGTGGAATCAGCTTAACTGCGAGTATGCGGTCGAATTTGCTGAGCCTGCAGAATATCAGCGGGCAGGTTTCCTCTACCCAAAATAAACTAGCGACGGGAAACAAAGTAAATTCCGCCATAGATAATCCCGGTTCTTACTACACAGCGCTTTCACTGAATAATCGTGCCGATGATTTGAATGCTTTGCTTGATTCCATGGGCCAAGCGGTGAGCACGATAAAAGCCGCCACCACGGCGTTGGAAAGCGCAGCGGGTTTTCTGGAACAAGCCTCGGCAGTGGCCACCCAAGCTCTTGAAACAGCCAAAGTTCCAAGCAAATCATTTTTTGAAGAAAAAGTCGGTGAAAACGGCGCGGTTGTCACCACTGCTCAGGAACTGAAAGACGCAGTTGCCGCCGGCAAAGAAACCATATGTGTTTATGGAGCAATAGACTATTTCGAAAATGAAAATATTGTGCTTAAAACAGGCCAAAAACTGGTTGGCACAGAATATTTCACGGGTTATACAGGGCAAGAAAAATTTTCACAATTAAATTTCAATAGCTCTCAACCAAGAATGTCGGCCATTGAAATGGCTGAAGGTTCTTTAGTCTCAGACTTAAGCATAAATTATGTATCTAAAAATGCGACCGGAGATTTTGGTGCCATAAAAATTTCTGGCGTAGCATCTGACGTATCTAATGTGGATATAAAAATAAGTGCTTCTGATGTTTCAACAAATGTTCGTGGCGGCATCTTTGTTACTCAAAACGGAAGTGTTAATGTAAAAGGGATTGTTAATATTGTGACGGAGGGATCTGCCGCATCCGGAATGCTCGTTCTGAATGGTGGAGAGATTAATATTTTGGCTGATGCAGTCACAAATTTTGAAATTAATTCAAAAGGAACATCCTTGGGAATATACCTCTGTAGTAGCGGAATCTTAAATATTCAAAAGGGAGCTACCGCTAACTTTAAGACAAACTCAATAAATTTATGGGAAAATTCCGTTGCCAATATTTATGGTACGTGTAATTTTTCTTCCGGAGGCATTTCCTGCAGTGCCGACAAAAATAATGCACTAACTATCTATAACACGGCGGTGTTGTCTTATTACGACAATGTAAACACACTAATTCGGACATCAACAGGAACGGCACTAAGCATAGAAAAAGGAACAACCATTCTGGATGCAAGCACAAGCAAAAAATATGTGGCTGACAGTTATAAAAGTAGTCAAGGTATTATCATTTCCAAAGATAATATTGCAACAGTTTTGCAGTGTGAAACTCAAGATTCGGTCTCTATTCCCGTCTTTGATATATCTAAACCTGAGAAAATCGATAAAAGCTCGGAAAATTTATATGGAACTATCATCAAGCTGGCTACAAAGGCATTAACCTTTTACAAAAAGATAAGCTGAGTGTGAAGTTTAACGAGGATAGTACCGCAAGTTTAGATGTACAAGGCAAAGATATGAGCTCAAAGGCTTTGGGCTTTACGGTGTTTGATTGGCAGACGCAGGGAGATATTGCCGAGAGCCTATCAGAGATTGCCAGCGCTTTAAAAAGCATCCGCAATTATTCGGCTG
>CASERH010000046.1 GCA_949290295.1 uncultured Pseudomonadota bacterium
ATCTATGGCGGAATTTACTTTGTTTCCCGTCGCTAGTTTATTTTGGGTAGAGGAAACCTGCCCGCTGATATTTTGCAGGCTCAGCAAATTCGACCGCATACTCGCAGTTAAGCTGATTCCACTCATTAGTCCTCTACTAACTATATTTGGTACCAAGCTAAATTGTATCTTTTTTTCTAACTCATGACCAGAATAACTGAGGACTTTTCCACATAAATCAACCCCCGCTTGGAAGCTATCCATGCGGGGGGATGAGTATTCATCTATGCCTTATTTTGCTTTGCGTTTATCTACCAGCATTAAATCAGGCTTGCCTTGCTCGGCCGGAATCGGCGCGCCTAGGCGCATACAATGCCCATCAACATAAGCACCGGGCTCAATGGCTATGGTATTGTGGGTGGCATCGCCTATCAGCTTGGCAGACTTGGCAATAAATAAGTTGTCCGCCGAGGCCTTGCCATTTAAAACTCCATAAAGCTGAATATTGTTGGCGGTGACAGAACCGACAACCACTCCCTTTACACCGATTACCAACTCCTCACAGCTGATATCACCTTCTATTTGGCCATCTATATGGACAATTCCCTCGCTGATGATATCACCTTTCAATCTGGCATTCTCGCTGATGATGCTTGGAACCGGCGCACCAGTTGAACTGCGGCTCAGCCGACGAGCTAATTTTAAATAAAGCAACTTTTTTAATTTCTTCATCTTAAAACCTCTTTGCTATATTTTTGCCTGCATAAACGGCATCGGATCTACCGGACGCCCTTGATACAAAACCTCATAGTGAAGATGTGGGCCTGTGGAGCGCCCCGTATTACCAACTTCTCCTATTGTATCATTTATTTTTAAATAATCACCCTTTTTTACATATATCTTGTGCATATGCGCATAACGCGTCTTGAAACCATTGCCGTGGTCCACAATTACATTATTGCCATAGCCTTTGTTGGAGTGCTCAACTTTTATCACCCTGCCCTTGGCTTTGACCTGAATTTTGTTGCCGGTGCGGCTGGCCAAGTCTATCCCCTTATGGCCGGCCTTCTTTTTATTAAACGGATCCGTGCGTGTTCCAAAACGAGAGGTCACCCAATAGCTCCAAACCGGTTTGCCCAGCGGCACGGTTTGCACAACCTCGCGGTAATACTCCAAATCATCCGCTGTTTTGTAAATACTTGATATCTTATCATTTATCTTTTTATCGCCAAGTTTGGACACCGATTCCGGAATAAACGGACCGCCGGAAGACTCCCTCTTTTTGCTGCCGGCTAACGGATTGTAGTATAGCCCTTGGCGTTTGAGCGAAACATTTATGCTTGAAAAGGCGCTTTTTATCTTCTTTACCTCTTTGAGAGCCAGAGCCTCCACCCGACTGAAAACCTCCATCTCGGCTTCTTTTATCTCTTTGACCGCATCTTCCAGCTCGGCGAGCTGTTCCCTTAGAGCATCTCGCTCAGAGACGGCGATATCCCTTTGCAAAAGAGCCTCGTTAATGCTCATCTTCTCATTGATTTTTTTATCATCAGCCCAGTCTTTATCTGCCGTGATTTGCTTGATTTTATCTTCAACCACCATTGCCTGGCGTTTGTATTTGTCTAGGTTCTTTTTGTTTTTGGAACCGCTCTTTTCTATTGAACTTAAGACTTCATCTATGTTTTTTTGAATGGCTACAAAATCGCTCATCAAATCAACGTAGGCGTCCCGCGTTTCAACAAGCTCTTGGTCTTTGTGGGTGATAATCTTGCCGGATTTGCTGTACATATGGTATGAGTAAAAACTCCATGCTCCAATCAAGCACAGAATTGTTAGCATAATGACCTGTAAGCGAGATGAAATTGTAAAAACTTTGGCGCGACCGGCACTTCTGAAGATTATCTCTTTCTCAGAAAAAAACGGCTTCTTTTCCGTATATTGCGGAGAATAGGCCTTGGTCTCGCCTAAACGATTTTTGCCTTTCATTTATTGCCTTAAGCTGTTAAAACACACACAAACGCCCCTAAAAAACAATCTTATAGGCGTTCGCTCTTTACCTATAACAAAAAAAACAAAAAAAATACAGTTTTTTTTAAAATACGTCCCAAAGCCGCATTTTGCTTCTGTCTTAAAGTTTTTATATTGCGGTGGTTTTGCCCTTTTTATCCGCCTCTGCTTGGTGTGGATAAAATCACTCAATATCCTCATCTAGGAGAATAAACTCATCCGAGCCGGCCAGATTCAACACGACTCTGGCTCTCTCATCTAACAAATCTAAGTCTAAACTGCTGTTTGAGAGGTGTTTGACCTTCTCTTCAAGGTGAGTCTTTTGGCTTTCATACTCGGCAGCTATCTTCTTGGCCTCGCTGATTTCTTGTCTGAGATACAGATATTTTAACAAACCTCGCTCCCCGTTTATGGCGTGGAAAGCAAAATAAACTATCAGGAATGCTCCTATCAGCCAAAAACCGGAACTTTTTATCCGATTTTGTATCTCCCACAACAGTCCCATTATTATTCTTCCTTAAATCTTGGACAGCGTGCCCCATAAAAAAAGACTCGCAAAATTATTTTCCCTAATTTCTTTTTAGTGAAACAGATTTAAGTTAATAATTGTTTAGCGCAGCAGAAAATTTATCTAGTAAGATGCGCAATCATTGCCGCGCCATTTCCAGCCGACAACACGCCCTCCCTGCAAGTAAAAAGCTGTTTGGCACACATATTCAACCGTATAACCAAAAGCTCCGCCATAGGGTGAAAAATCATAGTTATCCAAGAACGGCGCATATAAATCTCCCTCGTTTGACAAAGCACCTTGGTTGTATAAATAAAATTCAGAGGGAACATATACATCGTTTGCCTTTGTGTAGGCAATGACCTCATCCCCGTTTGGGAGCATCTTAACCGCACTCGGAGAGCCCATTTGTTGAATTAGAGCCTCTTTGCTTTTGCCTATCAGCGAATTTAGCTCAGAATCGTATTTGGCCGTGGTGGCACACGCTCCCAACAGTAGTCCAAATGCCAAAATCAGGCTTGTTTTGTTCATCGAAATACCCTTTCTTTTGAGTTGTACACCCCAAAGAAATTAATACCTCAATTTCAATTTTCAACTTAGTGGTAGCTTCTGACTAAAGAGCTCAAAATTCCCTGAACTTTCACCCTTGAGGCAGGCAAACGTCTGACCTTATAGGCATCATTTTTGGGAATCAGCAAAACTTCCGGCCCTTCTTTTTTGATCTGCTTTAAGGTCGCCTCGCAATTGTCTACCAAGGCAACGACAATATCCCCGTTTTGGGCCGTGTCCGCTTTTTTGATGATGACGGTATCCCCATTCAAAATCCCGATGCCTTCCATGGAATCCCCCTCGACTTTGAGGGCATAGTACTGCCCGCCCCTGACCATCTCATAGGGAACAGAAAACTTATCATTTTCGTTGGCAATGGCCTCTATCGGTGTGCCGGCGGCAATCTTGCCATACAAGGGAATCTCAACCATGGCATTGAGTAAAGCTTCTTCCTTCTTTTTCTCCTCAGCAACAATGGCTGACGGCTTCAATTTTGGAAGCCTCACAACTTCTAGCGCCCTTGCCTTGTGGGGCAGCTTGCGCAGAAAATTACGCTCAACCAAAGCTTCAATCAAAGCATAAATACCAGATTTAGACTTCAGCCCAACTGCATCTTTCATCTCATCAAACGATGGGCAGCACCCCGTTTCTTTGGTCGTTTTGTTGATAAACATCAAGAGTTTGTATTGTTTTGGGGTGAGCATTAATCCTTATCCTTTCAAGCAAACAAACAAGTTTAGCCTCATTTTTGTTCTACTTTAGTTCTTTTTTGCTGTCAACCGTTTTTTTGTAAAATTATTTATTGAAATAAACGCAACCTTTGTTTATAGTTTGTGGTAACTGTGTTTAATAAAAACTTTTAGGAAATAATCATGACAATAGAGACCAATGTTCATAGAGAATCCAGATTGGCAAAACTAAAAACCTTACAAGAACAAGGTTACAACCCCTATCCATATCGTTTTAAGCCGGATGCCTTTGCCGCTGACTTGCAAGAAAAGTATAAAGACTTAGAAGCTGGTGTAGATACTCAAGACTATGTTACCATTGCAGGGCGTGCCATGGCCGTTCGTAACAACGGAATGTTTATTGATGTTAAGGATATGAGCGGCAAAATCCAGGCTTTTTGCCACAAAAATCACCTCTCTGAAGAAGGTCTTGAGAGACTGAAGTCTTTAGATGTCGGCGATATCGTTGGCATCTATGGTTATGTTCGCAGAACACCGCGCGGTGAGCTCTCTATTGCTGCAGAAAAATTTGATATTATTTCAAAATCTCTGCAAACTCTACCGGAAAAATTCCATGGATTGACCGATGTCGAAGCTAGATACCGTCAACGCTATGTTGACTTTATTATGAACGATGACAGCCGTGAAACATTCAAAAAGCGTTGCCAAATTACTTCCGCTATCCGCCGCTGGTTTGAAGAGCATAACTTTTTGGAAGTTGAGACCCCCATTCTTCACACAATTATGGGCGGAGCCAGCGCTAAACCATTTATCACTCACCACAATACTTTGGACATGGATCTATACTTGCGCGTGGCACCTGAATTGTTCTTAAAACGCTTGGTGGTTGGCGGTTTTGACCGTGTTTTTGAAATCGGACGCAATTTCCGCAACGAGGGAATTGATAAAAATCACAACCCGGAATTTACGGCCCTTGAAGCCTATCAGGCTTATGCCGACTACAATGACATGGCCGACCTTTTTGCCGATATGATCCCTTATGTGGCTGAAAAAGTTTTGGGTACCAAAATTATCAAATTTGGCGAAGAAGAAATTGACCTTTCAAAAGGTTTTGCTCGCAAATCTATTATCGACCTATGCAAAGAATATGCCGGAATAGATCTCTTGGCAGCTCAAACCGTGGATGAGGCAAAGGCTATGGCCAAGTCCGTCGGTGTTGATGCCGATGACTGTTCTTGCTGGGGAAAAGTCGTCCAGGCCGTGTTTGATGAAAAGGTTGAAGCTCACCTTATCCAACCAACTTTGGTCATGGATATGCCCAGAGATATCTCTCCGCTGGCAAAAACTCATCGATCCAACCCCAGATTGGTTGAGCATTTTGATGCCTATATCGGCGGTATGGAAATCGGTTGTGCATATTCCGAACTTTCTAACCCGCTTGAGCAAGAGGAGCGTTTTGAGGCCCAAGTAGCCGAGCGTGAGGCCGGAGATGATGAAGCACAAATGCTTGATGAGGACTTTGTTGTCGCTCTGGAAAACGGCCTGCCTCCAACCGGCGGTATGGGCATGGGTATCGACCGTTTGGCTATTTTGCTCACCGGAGCGGCAACCATTCGCGATGTTATTGCCTTTCCGACACTGCGCAAAAAGGACTAATCAGTGACTGACATATCCGGGCGCCAAAGACTTATCCGCTTGGTTCGCAAAATCTTTTGCGGAGCCGTGATTTGTTTGGGCGCCTACTATGTCTATCTTGGTTTGGACCTTCTGCCGCCTGAACCATCGCTGGAAGCCGACAATACTAATATTGAGATTGTCTTTGAGGAAGTGCCCGAGGATGATGCCGAAACCAGGCAATTGAGACTTTCTTTTGAGGAATATTGCAAACGCAACCCTATCAGCACTTGTTGGGATAACCGGCAAACTACCGATTTTTTGTATGATGACGATAATGAGCAAATTGCCATTATCAAGTCTGAAGAATTTTCTCCGGAACTTTTGGAAAAAGCCATGCAGGCCTCACCTAAGGAAATAAACCGCGTGGCCGAAATGTTGGAAGACAAAAAAGACTTGCAGGTTGATGAGAAGACAAAAGAACTTATCTCCGCCTTGCAGGACCTAAACCAAAATATCTTGGACCAGTTGTATGAGGAAGAACTGCCTGAAGATGTCTTGGAAGCGCGCCCGATTTCTAATCCAAAACTCATCGGCAAAAGCATTATACCCGCCCATAAGCCCCCTTATTTTGGCGAAAACCCCGTGATTGCCGTGGTGATTGATGATATGGGAATCAGCGCCAAAAGAACAGCCGATATTGCCTCGCTTAAAGCGCCTCTCACAGTATCTTTTCTCACCTATGGGCGCAATTTGGATAAGCAAATCGAGAACTCTCGACTTTCAGGCCAAGAAATTATGATTCACGTGCCGATGGAAGCACACAGCGTAGTTGATGAAGCCCCCGATGTTCTAACTACGCAAATGAGCCAACAAGAAATTCAGCAAAACTTACTTGCCATGCTTGGCAAATTTCACGATGCTAAAGGGATTAACAATCACATGGGCAGCAAGCTGACCGAAGATATGAAGCGGATGTCGGCGGTTATGGATGTTTTGAAAGAAAAAGGGCTTTTCTTTTTAGATTCAAAAACTTCTGCCAAATCAAAGGCTGAAGAGGCAGCCGAAAAGGCCGGCATTGCTTATGCCCACCGCCATGTCTTTATTGATAACAACAACGATAAAGCTTATATTTTGGGCCAATTGGCAAAGGCCGAAAATGTTGCCCGCAAAAACGGATATGCCATTGCTATCGGGCACCCCAAGACACAAACTTTTGCCGCCCTCAAAGACTGGCTTCCGTCTTTGGAAGAAAAAGGTATTGTCTTAATGCCGCTTAGCAAAATCGTTGCGATTTTAAACCCCGGAAAATAAAAAAAAACACCGGTTCTTTATTGGAGAACGGGTGTTTTTCTTATTCTATGCGAACACCAATTTCTTGGCGCGGAAGCTCTTGAAGTGGCCATTGAGCCCTATGCGATCGGCAAACTCTTTGTGGTCTATTTTTTTCCAGTTTTCTTGGAAGAATACTTTCCTTTGCTGCCAGCCGTCAGGTGTTGCACAATGCTGCCAAAGCTTTTCAAACGGTATGCATTTGTGCAGAATTATCCAAGCCTGTTGGTAGAGGGTGGCTCCATCCACGGCAGAAGAAAGCATCTGGCCTCCCTGTTCATGGCCGTTTTTATCCAGATGGTCGATGATGCCAAAGAGGATATCCTCCATATGCTCGTGGCAGCTTTCAAGTTGCAGCACAAACGCTCCCTGTTTTTGGATGAAGTGAAAGCAGCCCAAGGACATGGGGGCCGGCTCATCAAAATAAACAGAGTATTTGCGGTATGGCGCCGGGAGCTGTGTCAAAATTGTTCTGGGATTGTGGGTGACGGCGCCATGAGAAATACGCTGCATGGCAATCTCGAACAGCACTTGGCCGATGAAGGCATTTTTTTTGTAAAGCTCTTGTCCAAAATCGGCCATCAGCTCCATAAAATCATCGCTGATGCATTTGCCTCTGGTATCTGGCCCTGTCGGTTTGGCGATTTGCGGCAAGATGACATATTCAATCAGGTCTTGGTCAGACATCTTGAAGATGCCCTCATTTTGCTTAGCGGTCAGCTCATAGACTTTTTCTCTTAGCTTTTCCATTTTTAAGTTGTTATTTGAAATAATATGTTAACTAATATTCTGAGAATGTTGTTGGTATAGCACCGTTTAAAAGTTTTTGTCAACGCCTGCCCAGCAGTAAAATCAGAAAAAATCTGATTTTAGAAAAAAATATCTTGACCTTAATGATTTTTCCATTTATATATGCCCTAGTTCTAAGTAATGGTCCCATCGTCTAATGGTTAGGACATCACCCTTTCACGGTGGTAATATGGGTTCGAATCCCGTTGGGATCACCAATGCAAGCGGCAGGTATAAAAACTGCCGTTTTTCTTTTATAAATCAAGCAGTAATCCTTTATTTTTCAATGGCTTGTATGAGTTGGAATCTCGTTAGGTCTCGGGATTATCATTTATCCAAAGCCGGATTTGGAGCCTGCCTAAAATAAAAGTTTTTGACGTTACCGACGATTTATTTTGGCTCTTGAATTTTTTTCTGCTTAAACAACATCTCTTCAAAAAAAGCCATTTTTTAACTAGCCCTTATAACGCGTGAGATAGAAAATGACTCCAGCCTTTTTTAGTAGGTTATGTTTTTACAACCTATGATATAGCTAAGTCAAAGGTTATTCTTATATATTTTGGGCTTTACGTTTTCTTAAATCTCGATAATATAAGATAAAATTAGGAGTTTTTTTATGATTGGCTTGGAAGAAAATTTTAGAAAATGGTTATCCGAAAATCGTAAAGACAGTACCATTGATACTTATATTCGTCGGATAATAACTCTTTGTAAGAAAAATTTTGTTCAAGAAAATTTTCATTTTAACAATAACTATTTGGGCTTTTTAGCTGAAAATTTAATGCCGTTGCTTATCAAATCCTATGAATTATCTAATAAAGAATATTATATAGATAGAGTAACAATATGGCATGCGTTGGATTATTTTTCGCGAATTTTCGAAGCTATAAATACATCAAGACACTTAAATAATAACCAGACTGTAAAATTATATTTTTATTGTTATGAAGGTGATTTTCAGATTGATTCGGTTAGTTTTGAAAATCTTCGTGATTATGTTCAACTGTTTAATTCGTTTTGTTATAAAAGAGATAGACAGTCAATACATCCTTTCTCTGAAGAAATCCAAAACTTTTTAAGTAAAATAGAAAAAATTATTGTTGAAAATCATATAAAGATTTCGTCCGTATATGACGCTGCATTACATATTATATACCCTTACCAAAGCGCTAAGTTAGAAAAAACGGCTTTAGTCCATTATTGCAACTTTTTGTATACTCAAACAAGATCAACACAATATGATTATCGAAGTAATACGTTTATAAATTTAGTAAGAACTCAAAATCCTGCAAAAGAACCTAAAAATTATGATATAGTTCATGAGGTTACAGGAAATCGTCCCATGGAAATTGCTGTTAAAACTGATTTAGCCCTTAGATATGATGATCCTGAATATACTTTAACCATACGTAACTTGGCTGAAATTTTCAATATTTCTGAAACATCTGGTATTAATTTATTAGAAAAATACAAAAAAAGTTATCCACATAAAACGGTACTTCAATCATATTATAGTATAAGTGCCACCAATGAGTGCCTAAAACAATATTATTATAAAATTTTAAAACCTCATTCTGACGTTAATTACGAAAAAAAAGGATACATTAATTGGTGTAATCGTAAAACAGCCTTAGCCATATTAAACATACGTCAAAAGGCGTTTTACTCACATATTGGCGAAACAAGCGAATTGATGAAAAACTGGAGAAGTTGTAGCCATATTGAATATTCCCCTCAGGCTCCTCAATATTATATACCTGATTTGGAATACTTAGCTGAACTTCCTGAGATTAAGAGAATAAGTCGCTATAAAAATCGCAAAAACAAATAGTTACAAACAAAAACCGTCATTTTGAGTGTTTTTACATAAATTTCTTTTTCCTTTTATTCTTTTCTTATCAGCAAAAAAGCTGAGATATCAAGCGAAGGCTAAAATAGCTGGGAAGGTATAACGCCATAAGGAAAGGATAAAAAGATATGGCAAAAGAAAAATTAAAAACCGTAGCCAACCAAAACGGTGAAATTTTACAAAACGCATCCGGTGCAGATTTTCAGGCTGGATATAGTGAAGTAACAGAGACACGGGGTCAAAGCAGTGTACTTGAAACAATGCTTGACCGGGCAGATGTATTCAGAAAACAACAAGCTCAAAACGATAATAACGGTGATGATAACGGCGGTGATTATCCGGGACCTGCAAATTTTGGGTGTCCTGCTGTCGTTGAAAATGCTATTGATGAAGAAAACAGTCTCCCTCAAGTTTATATTGATATTAACGAAGTTGCTAAAAAAACTCACATCTCCAAAAAAGAATTGGCGGAGCTGTGTTCTGGAAACAGCAAGTCAGTATCCATACCTACAGATTTAACGGATTTAACTAAGTTTATTACGGTTAGTCAGGGGCACGCTTCAACAGCCGGAGCTTTAGCAAAGAGAAAAATTCTACCGCCTGAGACCAGAACGTATTTCTTAAAACGTGCCCAAGAATACGGTTATCTTTGGCTCAAAGGAGAGGTACAGTTAGGCAATGAGATCCGTAAAATTGTAACCCGCATGGGTAAGCGCACCGACTTGGAAGCTGCGAATGACAACAAGAAAAAGCAAAGGAATACTGCGGATTTTGGTGAAGTATTGACTGAGTTACGTACCAAAAAGGAAATTTTGACTGAAGACTATGGGATTGGCAACACTCAGGCTCGACAGCTGACCCGTTTGACAGATGAGTTGGTTGAAAAAGAATTAAAATATGCGGTTGCAAACAACGACACATTGTCCCGCAATCATGCGCTTTCATTTCTTAGTCAGCCTCCGGAATTGACTGATGAAGAAAAAGAAGAAGCTGATACCACAGGGGCCAAAGCTAAATTCAAGTTCGAAACTATCAAGTCAGTAATTCCATTTGCTACTTTGAAAAAAAACAGACTGAAAAACCCTATTTCTTATTGTTCACTGTTTGCTTGCTTTGGTACTTGCGAATACTACCTTGAACAGCATGGGTTTGTCTGTAAAGTTGCCTCTGAATATGATCCTGATGTGGCAAAATACTATGTAGCCATGAACAAAATGCGTTCAAAATATCCTGTGGAGATGATTCAGGGAGACTTCAAAAAAACTTTCAAAAAGGTTGTTAAAGCTTTTCGTAATAACTCGTGTTGTATGGTCGTTGCGGGGATTCCGTGTGTTACATTTACGTCACTAAAGGCAAAAAAATGGATGGATCAGGAGGAATTAACATTAGTTTTTTGGTTCGTTCAGTTTGTTAAGGCCACCAGACCGAAATACATTGTAACAGAGAATGCCAAGCAGTTCTTTGGATTCTCATTTCCAATGGATATGGATTTAACAGGTCATCCATTAGCCAAAATGATGCAAGCTAAACTCAAAGGCCGAACGATTGGCCAATATTTGAGAGATGAACTAGAACCGTTAGGCTACACGCTGAATTTTGCGATTGAAGACGGCTGCTTCTACGGAACGAGTCAGTCACGCGTACGTAGCATTATGCTGGCATCAAAAGAAGGCGTGTGGAAATGGCCTTGTGCTGAAAAATTTGCTAAACCTCTTTTGGAAGCTATATATCATCTTCCTTCATCAGATGACGGAGATAGCGGTATTAAGTATCATGAATTTGAACCATTACATTCAGATCCAATCAAAGCAGATGAAATTAAAGAAGCTTTAGAACATACGCCGACTGGTTGCCGTTCAAAAGATAATGACCCTAAATATCAACTATCTGGGTTTGGTTGTTATGCAGGTAATGGTTCTCGTAAATTTTGGGACCGTCCGTCAAACACGATTGATAGCAGCAATGGGAGCGTTAATGGCCTTCGCACCATTCATCCTGGTAGACCTCGTAAAGATGGCACCTATTCTGACGCACGCCCGTTAACATTGCTTGAAGTCATCTTAGTTAATGGTCTTCCTCAAAATTACAAAATTCCTGAGGAGTTCGAAAATCGTCGCAGTTTTGTTCGACATGGAATGGGACAAGTATTTTTGCCTCGGCTACTTGAACGGATATGTTTAGAAATCCCTGTTGGTGATGACGGTTGGGAGGAAATGGATACCGATCCTGAATAATTATTAAAAATAATATTCGTCAACCTTTGACACCGCTATGTTAAAGGTTGGCTTTTTCTTTATATATACACCAAAAAATTTCAAAAGTACGCAAAAAAATCACATAATGGAAATTTTTTTTATCAAAATCGCGGAAAAAAACAATTCTATAAAAAAGTATCATCATCAACCGGTTACCAAGATCCATCATAATCTTGTATAGCTGTTTCGGCAGTCCGGGATACAAGGAAGCA
>CASERH010000047.1 GCA_949290295.1 uncultured Pseudomonadota bacterium
ATAGATAAATTTTTATCAACCCTCAATTGCCTAAGCTGAGAGGCGATTTGATTTCGCAATATGGAAGAAAAATTATTCATCGTTTCAAACTCCTAAATTTCTTGAAAAAAAGAAACCTCCTTGAAAAATCAAGGAGGGGAGTTCAGAACTGTACAGATACAGTCTACCTTATTCGTCATGCAAGCATGCTTATATCGGCAGCTCCCCAAAAGAGGAGTTTTTATCTGTAAGGAGCTCTGACACTCCGCAGGAGCAACCCGCGCCTGCGAAAATGATATTAGAGCAGAAAAATTAAAATGCAATTAATTTATTTGTAAGGGCAAAGATTGTTTGAATATGGCACGGATGCCAGCGAAACGAACATCGTGAGTTGAGCGGATTACAGCGGAGTTATCGGAGTGCGCGTCCGCACCAGCTAAGTTTTGCCTCCGGTCGCTTGACCGGCGCTTGCCTGGTTAGAGGTCGGAACCCTGAATATTTTTGATTTGAGCCTCGATGAGCTCTCTGTCATAGGATAGGGCGGGCTCTTTTTTGATGCCGCCTTTGAGCTTGGCCTCAACTTGTTTGCGGTCGAGCTCGCCGGTATCATCCTTGAGGTCAAGAGCGTGCTGCCACTGAAATCTGGCCTCGTTCTTGCGGTTTGTGAACCAGTAGACATCTCCCAAATGGTCACTGATGACGGCATTGGCAGGTGCAGCCTCGGTAGCTTTTTCCAAATATCCTTCGGCCATACCGTAATAGCCGAGGTTATAAAGAGCCCAGCCCAAGCTATCATTAATATTGGGGTCATCGGGAGCCTGGTTGTAGGCACTGACAATCATGGTGAAGGCCTCGTTGATATGTTTTTCTTGCTTGAGCCAGGTATAACCGAGATAGTTCAAAACCAGATAGTGGTTTTGACTGAGCTCGGCAGCTTTCAAGAGAGATTCTTCGGCCTTTTCCCACTCGTCGGCTTGTTCGTAGGAAACGCCAAGAGCATAATACAAAACCCAAACACTGTCATTCTTGCCGCTGGCTTTAATGGCAGCCTTGTAGTATTTGATGGCCTCTTCGGGGCGATTTTTCATGCGCAAGACATCGCCAAGGTCAAGATAGATTTGAGCATTTTCATAATCCAAGCTCAGAGATTTAAGAAGCAGTTCTGCGCTGTCATAATCATTGAGTTTGATAAAGTTATTGGCTTTTTTGAGCTGTGCGGCATAATAAGCGGGAGAGGTCTCATCAATTGTCTCATAGACCTCATTGGCATCTTCAAACATTTGGCGGTCTTCCAAGATATCTGCCAACAGGAGTTTTGCCAAATCATAGTTTGGGTTTTGATAGATGGCCAGACTGGTAAACATGTGCGCGACATCAATAATTTCATCATAGCGGAAAGTGGCGGCAATGCTGAACAAAGCCTCAGCGGCTCCTTCGCTTGGGGAGGTGATGATGCGTTTTGCATTTTGCGGAGTTGAGTTTTGCACGGTTTGGGTGAATGCTCGCAACATATCGGCAACGACCTTTTCATCATTAAAGCCCCCAACCAAAGCAAGAGCTTTTTCCTTTTGATCGGTGCGAATATAGAAATTAGAGATAATCTGCAACGAGCGCAGAGAAAGTTCCATAGATTCATTGGTAATAATGAGATCATAGTGCTTTTGGGCTTCGCGGTTGCGGTTGAAATAGTCATTAATCATGCCGGCATGGAAATGGTAGATAGTCTTGAAGCTTGCTTCGCCCTTAAGTTTTTCAAGGGTCTCAAGAGCCTTGTCCGGCTCATTAAGCCCCACATAATTCCAGGCATTGAGGAGAGGGGCAATAAACTCTTTATAGGCAGGATTGTCAAAATTTTGAGTGTCTTTGATACTTTGTTTATAGTTGGCATCATGCATGTCTTTAACACTCAGGACGGTATATGCAAAATTATCTTTATTGCCATTATCTATGTTTTGCTTAGCATAGACAGCGGCTTCGTCGATACGTCCTTTTGAGACCAAGATAAGGTACAGACGGCTAACAAGCTCTTTGTTTTGAGGGTCAGCCTTAAGAGCCTTGATGTAGTAATCAGAGGCACTGTTGAAATCACGTCGCAGGTGGGCCACTCTTCCGGCCAGGTAGGTGCCGTAGGGTTTTTGCGCTTGTTCTTCATCAGACTTTTTTGTTGTGGCCTGAGATTCTTGCTGCTCCTGAGGTGTGGGAGCATTCTGCACTTCCACATTTGTATAAGAGCAAGAAACAAAAACGGCGATAGCCGCAGCCAACACAACCAAAAAAGTCCAACGAGCCATTGTCATAACCAATCCTCAAAACACAATCAAACACCGTTATATTATAGATTTAAAAAAATTCTACAATAGAGAAATAAATATATTATCAAAATTGTGTAAATAAATGTTTTGTCTTGCAAAATAGAAGAATTGAGCTAACTTTGGAATCATGATGAGCAAAGTATCTGATGCAAAAGAAATTTTAGAATGGTACCTGTTGGCCGGAGTTGATGAAACTTGCGGAGATGTTCCGTTTGCCTCGCTAAAGCAGGGAAAGGAGATACTCCGCCCAATTTCCAAACAGGCAGACAACAAGGTTGCGGCAGCCACGGCGGCAAGGCGTCCGGCCACAACAGGTTTGGCACAAGATACTTCCGGGGCATTTCAAAATGCACAAGAAATATGCGCCAAGGCCGAAAATTTGGAAAGTCTGCGGGCAGAAGTTGAGAAGTTTGAGGGCTGCAGTTTGAAACTGACGGCAACTCATACAGTTTTTGGCGACGGCAACCCCGAGGCCAAGATATTTTTGGTGGGAGAGGCCCCCGGCGCGGATGAAGATCGGGTCGGTGTTCCGTTTGTCGGGCGCTCTGGTCAATTGCTGGACAAGATGATGGCAAGTATTGGCATAGACAGAACAGGGTATTATATCAGCAATATTTTGCCATGGCGTCCGCCAGGGAACCGGACGCCGCTAGATTCGGAAATTGCGGTATGCCTGCCGTTTTTGAAACGCCAGATAGACTTGGTTGATCCCGACTATATATTTATATTGGGAGGAAGTGCGGCCAACTCGCTTTTGGACACGGCAGAAACGATCTCACATCTGCGAGGCCATTGGTTTGAATATACCAAGTCAAACGGCAAAAAAGCCAAGGCGTTGGCGAGCTTTCATCCGGCATATTTGCTGCGCACACCGGGTCAAAAAGCCAAGGCCTGGGCAGATTTATTGCGCCTGTCAAAAGAGCTTGGCAGTGGCAATAATGCAGAAAGTTGTTAAAAGGTTTACTATTTGTTGGTATTTTATAAAGTAAAGTGATTATAATTAAGAAAAACGTTTTTATTTTTTGTTTAAGGAAAATCAGATGAACAAGAACGCAAAACTCTTCATAACCTGTTTGGGGCTTGGAATGGCCTCTTATATTAATGCGGCTGCGGCGGCTTCTGATGCGATTCTTTTTAAGATACATGATATCGTCCCCGTAAAAAATGCAGACGGCAATGTTGTTTCTTGTGATGTAGGGGCCACATTTTATAACAGGACAGACAACGAGGCCAGCAACGTTGCCTTGAATCTGATTTGGGCAGATGAGGTTGTTGCAGATGCCATTAATCAGGAAGAGCGTAATGCAAAAGAGGCCAAAAGGCAGAATCGCCGCACGTCACGTTACAATACGGCCACCTATAATAGCCGCAACGTAACAATGAGTTTGCGTCTGCCGCCGATGAAACCTTACCAGCAAATAACATTAAAATCCAAGATAGCAACAGATCGTTGCTTTTTGTTGCTAAATGATATGGAAGTTGACGTCACCAACTGCGGTACGGCCAGTGAGGGAAAAAACGTTTCCGGCAGAGTAAACACCAATTGCAGTAATTTGTTCCGCTATATAAGCCCCAAAAATCCTGAGTATTATTCGGAGTTTAAGCAGCTTTCTCCGGAAGAACAAAATGCTCAGGAACAAAGCGAGAGCGACAAACAAAAACAAGAGATTAACACTTTGTATAAGGATACGATTAACAGCATAACAGCGTTATCGAGAAAACTAACAACCAGTCGTCCAACCAAGGAGACTGAGGACAAAAAGGAGTAGTTCTTGATGGCAAGACTCCGCACTTTTCTGATGATAGGTGTATTTTTGTTGACTGCAGAGGTTGTTTGTGCACAGACCTTTGGCGGAGAAGAATCCGCACGCCCTCAGCAAAATGGAATAAATTTTCCTAAGGAGTCCGCTGCGTCTCAAACTCCGTCCGCTTCTGTCCCCGTTATTTCAGATGAGGAATTGAGCAAAGCTCTGAAAGAAGAAAAGAGCGCTCTGGATCAGGAAAAAGTGATGGAGCAGGTATTTTTGCCTGGCGGTGGTTTAGATGTGTTGAGTCGTCCAACAGAAGATGGTTCAAAGCGCGGAGGTCTGGCGGTGGTTGAGCTCAATGAGGAAGGCTATTCTCGCCGTGCAGAAAAAATCTTTCTTTATTATGATAACTTCAAAATGTCGAGTTATCTAAGTAATTCTGCGGCTTGTGATATGCGTTTTATAGTTCTCACTAATTTGGATCGAAAACTGGTGAGCTTGGATGTGAAATTAGTTTGGCCAAACATGACAACAGCACTGTCTTTTTCAAATGTAGAGCCCAACACGCCGACTTATTTGAACTACACGCTGATGGGCAATGGTTGCTACAATATGGATCAAATGCCCAATATTGTTGTTAACCGCTGCCGTGTAAGAGGGATGAGTTCTGCCGAGTGTGCAGACAAAATTGTATGGCTGAGTGCCGTTCAAAACAAATGATGTTTTTGCGGTTAATAGTTTTGGCAATTTTTTGCCTGTTCTTTTCTTTTGATATTTGCAAAGCTGAATACCAAATCATCAACCCGGCATCTTATGAAAAGATGTTGGGATATTTACTGATAGACAGAGCAGATGTCTCGCGCTACAAAAAGATTTTCAGAGCGATAGACGAAGGAGATTTTGAAGAAGCCGATTCTTTGACGGAGGATTTGGATAACCATATTTTGCTAGGCACGGTTTTGGCGGAGAAATATCTGCACCCCAAGTATAAGAGCAGTTTTAAGGAACTGCAGGAGTGGCTGGAAAAATATCGGGACTACCCCAAGGCGGAGAGGATATATCGCCTAGCCAGGCGCAAGGCCAAGGGGGATGAGATAAAAAAACTGCCAGAGCCGTCAAATATCTTTTTGCCGGAAAGAGAGATGGATGATGCCACCAGAGCCTATTTACAAAAGGAGGTATCAAAGTTTCGCCGCTATCTGAATAAAGGTAAGACCAAGAAGGCAAGATTGATTCTGGAGCAGAAGAAAGTAAGGATGTTATTGCCGGATGCCTATTGGGATGACTTGGCTGCGAGTTTGGCATTGAAATATTTTGTAGACGGATATGATAAGCTGGCTTGGCAGTGGGGAGCCAAGGCGGCCAGGAGAAAAACATCTGGCACGGCGCCGTGGGCGGCAGGTTTGGCGGCCTGGCGGCAAAAACAATATAAAAATGCCTCTATTTACTTTGAGCGCTTGGCCAAATCAGGCAATTCTGATGAATGGTTGGTATCAGCCGGCGGCTATTGGGCGGCAAGAGCGTATAAAAAACGTGGGATGAAGACTAAAGCCCAAGAGATGCTGAAGTCAGCCGCGCGCTACAAGCATACGTTTTATGGTATTTTGGCGGCTTATGAACTGGGTGAGGCTCCCAATTATAATTGGGAAAGCGTGGCCTATTTTAATGACTTTAATAATATGGACTATGTCTATGAGTTGCTGGCATCGCCCAACATTCGCAGAGCCGTGATACTTTTGCAGGCCAAACAGCCCAAACTGGCGGAGGCTGAGCTAAGGCGCGGTTATGAGGATATGAATGAGAAACAAAAAGAGGCGGTTGTTTTCATCGCTAATCAGTACAACATGCACGCTTTGGCAATTTATGCCAGTAATGAATGTAAGGATATTGAGGAGGGGCGGAGCTATGACGGAATAGCCTATCCGGTTCCGCGTTGGCTCCCGCATCGAGGTTGGAAGGTAGATAAGGCTTTCGTTTTGGGACTGATTAGGCAGGAGTCATCTTTCAGACCGGAGGCAGAGAGTGCGGCCGGCGCCTGTGGGCTGATGCAGCTTATGCCAGGTACCGCCTACTATGTAAGTAAGGATTCAAGTATTCGTCACAACAAGAGCAAGCTAAAAGATGCTGATTATAATTTGGAGCTGGGGCAAAAATACGTGAGCTATTTGGCAGCCAAACCATATATTGATGACAATTTGTTTTATCTGATAACCGCATATAATGCCGGGCCGGGTAATTTGTTCAAATGGCAGAAAAGTACCCGCTACGGGGACGATGCCTTGCTGTTTATAGAGGCCATTCCTTCATCGGAGACGCGGATTTACATTGAGCGGGTGATGGCAAACTATTGGATATACAATATGCGCTTTAAGCTTCCTAACCCGACCTTAAAAGAGGTGGCATCGGGGGAGTGGCCCAAGCTTCCGCATTAGAAAAGGGAGAATGCATTTTTCAAATTTTGCCGCGAGGTTTTCGTGGCATTTTTTGTCTAGACTAAAGCGTCAAAAAGTGATACTATAATGATGTGAAACTTAAAAATTTTAGATATGAATTTATTTATTATTACCGTCGTTGCGGTATTGGTAATACTTGCAACGATTTTAACGGCAAGTAAAATTCGCAGCAAGAGCGGGCTTATTTTCGTATGGGGAGCCATTCTTGCCGCGGTAGGAGGAGTTATTTGGGCTTTTGAAGTATATTGCGAAGGGCTCAAATATGTGCTTCTGATACTCGCAATTATTTTTGCAATTGCCCTTTTTTTTGCGGCAATGAAAAAATATGGTCATTATTTTATGGCTGTAGTAATCATTATCGCCAGTGTTATCGGGGCAAATCTTATTTATGAGAGTAGCTTTGGTGACAGCTTTTTAGGCGGTTTGATTATTGTAAGTCTTGCAGGTCTCTGCGGGTTTACGGTAATTGCCGCAGCTCTCGCACTAAAGCGAGATTTAAAATAAGAAAAAATCGGAACCTGTCTCTGCCAAGAGGCAGGTTTCGTTAATTTAAATCCTCCTCTCTTGATAATGGCACCAATATGCATATATCAAAGAAAGCCAAAAATCTATGGAACTTTATATCTTTTTTGCTTTTTTGTTGTTATATGTCATTACCGCCTTTATGCTGCCAAAAAGGTTACAGCAAAAAATTTGGACCGTCGCGTTTATCTTGTCGTTTGTGGTGACCTCGGTGGCCATAGGCTTTGTGCGCCTGAGCCAGCAAGATGTGATGATGAACGCCAACCAGCTTAATTGGTACTACATTTTGTTCTTGTTTGGCATGATTTCGGTAGCTTTGGGCATTTTCAATCTGTGGATGTATCGCAAACCCTTGTGGCATATCATTTTTGAAAAAGAAGATGATGAAGACGATGATGAGGATAGTGATAAGTAGAAGATAAAGATTGCCTTATCGCTTTGCCGGTTTTAATATGAGCTTATCTGAAATTAATAAAGAAAGGACAACGGATATGAATTGTAATGGCGAAAACAAATGCTTTTGCAAACTTGGCGCGTCGGTAGTGCTGGCCTTAGGGTTAGCCTTGGGCGGATTTTTCCCCGGATATTACTACTATCAGGGCAAAATTAATGCCAACTCGGTCACGGTCAAGGGGTTAGCAGAAATGGATGTCAAGGCAGACTTAGCGATTTGGAATTTGCGCTATGTCATCACCTCAGATAACTTGCAGACGGCAGAACAGCAAATCACCGCGCAAAGAAATATCATTTATAAGTTTTTGGCCGAGCAGGGCTTCAGCCAAGATGAAATAAGCGAGGGACGCATTGAAACCAATGACTTACTAGCCAATCCTTATCGCGGCAATACCGATATGACATCGCGCTTTATTGTCAATCAGACCATTACGGTGCGTTCTCAAAAGGTAGATTTGGTTGATAAAGCCTTGCGCCAAAATGGTGAGTTGGTAGCCGCCGGCATTATCTTGGATAATCAATATGCCTCGCCGGTATCATATATCTTCACCGGGCTTAATCGGGTCAAACCGCAAATGCTGGAAGAGGCCACCAAAAACGCAGCCGCCGCGGCAGAGGAATTTGCCAAAGCCTCCGCAAGCAAAGTCGGCCGCATTCGCCGCGCCAGCCAGGGAGTGTTCTCCATTTTGCCAAGGGAACAAGGTCCCAATGAGCAAGAGTCACAATCCATCAATAAGACCGTACGCGTGGTCTCAACCATTGAATATTGGTTGGAGTAGGGCACTAATAAGCACAAAAAACGCTCTCAGAAAAAAGAGCGTTTTTTTGTATGTAAAGAGCAGGGATTAAAGATCGGCAATCACTGCCATGCTGATGATTTCATCAGGATCTTCAACTTCGCCGTTGGCGCCCTTTCCGCGCTTGATGGTATCTACATATTCCATCCCTGAGGTAACTTGTCCCCACACGGTATATTGTCCGTTAAGCCAATCGCAGTCACCAAAGCAGATAAAGAATTGGCTGTCGGCCGAATCAGGCAACATGGCCCTGGCCATGGAAACAGTACCACGCTTGTGCGGATTGCGGTTGAATTCAGCTTTGAGCTTTTTACCACTGCCGCCGGTCCCGTTGCCATAAGGGCAGCCGGTCTGAGCCATAAACCCATCAATCACGCGGTGGAATTTCAAACCGTTATAAAAGCCTGCTCTGACCAACTCTTTAATTCTGGCCACATGGTTGGGCGCGTCTTCCGGAAACATCTCAATAACCACGTCACCGTCTTTGAGCTTGAGCAACAGAGCGTTTTCGGCATCTTTAACTTTATAAGAGTGTTTGATTTTTTTGGCTCTGGTCTTACTAACGGTTAATTTTTTTGTCTCACTTTTATTCAAGCCCTTAGTGGTTGTCTTGCCAAGCTTTGGGGTTGAAGATTTTTTAAGTAAAGTAGCCATAAGCAATATCCTTTCAAAATAAACTTGTTCTGTACTTTATATAGGTACAAATTTTCTATTTTGCACGTTTATAGTTTAAAACAAACTCAACTCTTTCTTCAGCTGAAAGACCGGAGGGATAGTACTTATCAACTTCCTTGATACGAGAACGCAAGCCAACCCCGTTGGCGATCTGAATAGCCAAGCCCGGTCTGGCGTTGAGCTCCAGCATCATCGGGCCTTTTCTGGCATCAAGCACAATATCTGCTCCCAAATATCCAAGCCCGGTCATATCATAGGCCAAAGCACCGATAAACAAATGCTCCTTCCAAAACGGGACTTGGATTTGCAAGAGATCGGCTCCGGTATCGGGCTGATGCGTTATCGGCATATTGTTCAAAACCCCATGGAGGGCACGTCCGGTCTGAATATCAAGCCCGACACCGACTGCACCTTGGTGAAGATTAGCTCTTCCGCCGGAGGCTTTGGTAGGCAATCTGGTCATTGCCATAATCGGGTAGCCTTTGTAGACAATAAGACGAACATCCGGCACACCTTGGTAGCTGTAGTCTTTGAAAACATCGGAAAAATGGACAAGCTCTTCAACGATGGCCTTGTCATATTTTCCGCCCAGAGAATAAAGCCCGCTTAAAATATTGGATATATGTTGGTAAACTTCCTTGTAGGTGATTTTTCTGCCCGAGGCGGTGGTGAATATCCCGTCTTGATAGTTAGTGATAACCAACACACCTTTTCCGCCGCTTCCCTGTGCGGGTTTAATAACAAATTCCTTGTTGTCGCCGATGATGTCTAAGATATTTTTGACCTCATACTGAAACTCGATTTTGCCAATAAGTTTGGGAGTGCTAATTCCGATATTATTAGCCAGCGTTTTGGTAAGGACTTTGTCATCCACCAAAGGATAAAGCTTGCGGGAATTATATTTGGCAATCACATGAAAGTTGCGTGCGTTCATTCCCAAGACACCGGCGGCGCGGAGAGCGGAAGGAGCAGAAAAATTCTTAAACCAACCAAACATCCGTTTTAGTCCTTAGCCAAGGGGTGAAAACGCTTGAGCTCCAAGAGTCTGTAGCCGGTATAAGTCCCAAGCAGCATAACCAATATTAGGATAACAAGGTTGAGTTCATTGAACGCAAACATAATATGGCGGATATATTCGCTGCTGATAACAAAGTAGACGATGATAGCCACCAAGATACTGAAGATGATTTCCTTTCCGGCATTTGCGGGACCGTCTTCTTCCCAGGTGATTGATGCGCGTTCAATAATCCAAGCGGTGATGATGATTGGGAAAAATACGGCAGAAGATGCGATATCAAGCTTTAACTGGTAGCCGAATATGGTCAAAGCCTGCATCATCAAGATGACAACGATGACCACTGCAGAGATTCTCGGCACCAAGAGCAAGTTAAGCTTAGAAAACAGTGAGCGGATAAGCAGGCCGATGAATATGATGAACGAAAAGCAAATAAGACCAGGTCCAAACCCTGTTTTGATGAGAGCCATTGAGATAAGCATGGGGGTAAAAGTTCCCATGGTCTGCACGCCTACCACGTTTCTCATCAAGACGATGATAAGAATGGCCAATGGAAAGATTGAGAGCCATTTAAGCGTGTTTTGCTCTGCAAGCGGAAGGTTGTAGATGGAGTAATCAAACCAAGATTTGTTTCCGGCAAGTTCGGCGCGTTGTCCTGCCAAATTCATGGTGGAAGTAACGGATTTAAGAACCGAGAATTTGATGACGGAATCTTCGCCGCCCATTACGTCGATAAGAGATTTTCCGCCGCGCTGGAACAAGACAAAGTTGTCAGGTAAACCTTTTTTGCCGGTCTTGATATCATAGATTTTCCAGGTTCCGTCAATATAAGCCTCAAGCATCAGATCCGGTGTTAGGGCCTTTTTGCTTTCCTCCAAACGAAAACCTCTGGCTGCGCGGGAAGGAATTTTTTTCAGGGCCAAAAGCTCACTGATGATTTCCACCTTTTGGGTTTGGGTGCATTTGACCGGAAGATAAGCCTGCACGGCCGGATCAAGAGGCTCCTGATTAAGCAGTTTAATAACCTGCGCCACAGCGTCGCCGTCTTGTTTTTGCGCCAGTTTCAGGATTTGCTTGGCGGCAGCCATTTTTTGCTCATCAAACACGGGCAGAGCGGGGGCTTCCGGTTGCGGCGCTTTAACCTTACCTTTAGTATCCACGTTGTCAAAGAGCATAATTTTATAATAAAGATTTTGTTCACCTTCTTTAGGTGCAGATGTCAAGGTCAGCAAAGAACCGGAGCTATTGCGTTTGACCTTATAATCCGGAGCAATAACATTTTCTTCCAAGATTTTGAAAGCGTCATTGCTGCGCGGTGTGGTAAGAGTGACTTTGATAGGCTCTCCGGTGGGCATAAAAGAGATGTGCGCTTCCACCGACCACAGGTTTGTGTTCTGCCCCGGAGTAAAGCTGAAACCCCAATATCTTATTTTGTAATAGATACCATACCCGGCAAAGATAACGGCCAAGACAAGGAGAATGGTTAAAATGCCGCGCACGGAAGCAAGATTTCTAAGCATGAGAAAAAGTCCTCAAAAATTAATGTAGAGTGTCTTCAAGAGAGGGGTCAACAATAAAGCGCCCGTTCAAAATATTGCGGCCGATAAGCCCCTGGTAGGAGAATTTGTCTCGCTTAGCCAAAGAGAATTCGGCATTGATGAGGTCATCACCGATTTTGACATCCATTTCCACCACATAGCGCTGCTCATCTTGATGGATACGGCGGATAGTGGTCTTTCTGACCAATCTTTTTTCAAAATAGTGGCTCTCACCCGTTTGGTTGTTGGCAATTTTGAAAGCGACCCACTTTTCGCCATCACGCTCAAAAGGACGAATAGCATCAACATCGACAGAAGATGTTTCGGCACCGGTATCGATTCTTGAGGCGATAGGGGTTTTCAAAGGCAAAAAATAAACAGGCTCTACCCCGCCGATGATCTCCAACCCTAGGGTGGCAGCTTTCTTAGCTTCCACCGGAGGAATGATGGCAGGTTTGATTGTAGAGGAGCAAGCAGAAGACATCAGGGTCAATCCCACTAAAAGACATATAGAAAACTTTGACATTACAATACTTTATAAAAGGTTAGAAATTACCTATAATTATGCCCAAAAGAGCCTGCTTGTAAAGCAAAATCTGCAACTATTCAGTTAAAAAAAAGCAGGCCAAAAGATATGCCTGCCTTTTTTTGGGATAACCAGGAATGGTTAGAAAAATACGCTTGCGCGCAAGGTAACAACGGTGGCGTTGTCAGATTTGGTATTGAGCGCGGGGTTGATATAAAATTGTATATCAGGAGTGAGCGTCATCCATTTAGAAACGCCCCAAGCCCAATAAGCCTCAAGCACGGTTTCGGCATCATGCTCAAGAGGCTCGCTGACAGCGGCTTCATCGATTTTGTTATAAGCGGCAGCCAAGCCGATTTGGTCCAAGGGGTTGCGATCAAGCGGGTTATTGTAGACAGCTCCCAAAACATAAGATTGGTTGATTTCGGCCACCGAGCCGGAAACGCCGTTAATTCTGCCAAACACGGCAAATTTTTCACCCAAATTTTGGCTTAGGTTAATAGACCATCCGTTTGTGGTCTGGGCTTGCACGTCAACCCACGGCTGGTTGTAGAACAAGACGGAATATTGTCCGGCGCCCAGGCCCTTGATGGTGGGGGTGTAGCTAAGAGAAGCAAAGGTTGTGTAGTGAGCGTGGCGTTTGAAAAGTTTTGAGGTAGAGATACCATCACCATCTATATTATGAGCATCTTGTCCGCCAAAAGCCAAAGTCCATTCGTCATTGGGTGCAATTTGCATATATCCGCCCATAGAGGCCGTCGGATAGGTGGAAGACGCATTTTGGGACAGAGCATAGTTTACAAAATTTTCCTGCTGGTTGGAGTCATAAGCGGAGCCGTCGAAGTTATAGAGAGGAAATTGCCCCAAGGCCACCGTGAGCCAATTCCATTTCCCAGGCAGTTGGTAGGAATAATAGAGTTCATCAAAAGAGTTCGATTGGGTGGCATAGTCATTAATACCGGTTACCACGCCGATATTGTTGCCGATTTTTTCACCGTTGCTGCCGGAGTATTGTGTCATAGTGTAAGCGATATTAAGAGTGCCGGTGCCATATTCGTTGTTGAAGTTCTCCCAAGTGATGGAAGGAGCCACAACAGTCTGGAAAGCGGTTTTTTTGCCGTTTGGCGCGCCATATTGAGGCATAAAGGAGACATCAACGGCATAGCCCAAGCCATATTCATTTTGCAAATAGTCCTTAAAGTCTGAATATTCTTTACCAAAGTCGCTGAAGGTGTGAGCACGTCTTTGTTGAGAGGCCGCGACTCGCTGGGCGGCGCTGCGGCTTTTTTGCACATCTTGAGGATCAGGAGCTGAGTTTTCTTGAGCCAAAGCCGGTACAGATAAAGAGAAGATGGAGCAAAAAGCCAAAAGAGCAAAATTTCTTTTTGTCATTGAATTTCCTTTCTTTGTTGTGAATTTAGGAAAAATATATGCTTTAGGGACTCAATTTAAACCCCGAGAGGGGATTAAAAAAATTGCCAGATATGACAATAATTATTGACTTTTGTCTAAAAGGCTTTACACTCAAACAAAATCAATAATTTTTGTTAAACTATTTTAAAACTAAAAGCTTATGAGTAATAAAATTATTATCGGCCATAAGGCGTGGACAGAGACACCGGCCATGGTAGAAGAAAAGATGAATAATCTTTTTCCAAACCTCCGAGCTTATTATCGGATTGGCAAGGGAAAAGTTGCTCATCTTCTTCACGCTAAAAAGGCCTACCAACTTGGAATTGTGTTTCCGCTGGTGGGTAAAGATGGCAAAAAAGGGGCAATGATTTATTACCCCATAAAAAATGCATTCATAAGGTATTTTGGCCCCGTCCCCTATCTTGAAGTGGAGGACTACGACAATGTCGCCATGCAAACCAAACGAGGTTTCATGCGGGTGGTGTACCTTGAGGGAACTCCTGCCTTTGCTTTCGAGAAAGGCTACACAAGGGTAGAGTAAAGTAGAATAATAACAATTAAAAACCCAAAATACTATGGTACGACATACACCTGAAAGCATGACCAAACTCATGTGCGAGAGGCTAGGATTTAACCTTGAGCAATATGATGATTATTCCAACGCCTATCTGGCAACCCTAGAAGATTTCATCAAGGGCCCTATCTGGGTGATGGACTGCTATGACGGCCACATGATACATTATGCGATCCTTAAGGAGATTGCACAAGAGGCTGGCCAGCCGCGAATGTTATACATCTACCAAGGCGGCGCTCACCCGCAACCCGTGATAGATATGGAACAAATGTGGCAAAAGAAGGTTAAGCGCCACGGTCGTCTCGTTCTTCAGGAAGGCAGAGTCTACACCAACAAAAAAGGTGAGGTCTGCCTCAAATGGAGAACCATTGAGGACTAATTTCCTCACCCCCCAACCCCCGCTTTTTAACTAAAGCGGGGGTATAAATTTGTCCACGATACTTTATTGATAGTTGACTCTTTGTCAGAAGTGTATTAATCTAAAAATTAGAACACAACTCACGAGGAGATAAGCAATGGTAAAGAAATTTATATTGGCTACGGTTATTCTCATGAGCTGTGTTACGGTTAGTCTGGCACGCACGTATTATTTGCC
>CASERH010000048.1 GCA_949290295.1 uncultured Pseudomonadota bacterium
TATGCTGACTTTGTACAACTTCCATACTTCCTTATAGCATCGTCGTCGTGAGCATTCAACCCCCATTAAAATGGGGGTAGTCTGTATGGCATTAAAACAAAAAAGGCTCCCCAAAACTGAGAAGCCTTTTTATTTTAGTTTAATTCTAAGAGACTAGAACAAAACCTTCACATGGGCACCGGCACCGTAGTCATAATCTACCTCGTCGCTGCCATTACCAGCCAAGAAGTATTCGCCAAATACACCCAAAGCAACATTTTCTTTGAGGTAGTAATCAGCTTCAGCCTCGGCATACCACCAGTTGCCATTTTTGCCATCGGTGTTGAAGTCATAGCGAACGCCCGCATCAACAGCCCAATCGCCGGCATATTTATGAACCCCGACTTTAGCAGACTGATCTAAGCCACGGTCATCATCATCAATGTTACCGGTTACGCTGTAGGAAGCATAAGGAGTCAAACCATCTCCCATATCATAACCTAACTTCAACTCACCATTCAAATATTTCTGCCAACGATAGTCAACACCTCTGTGGCCATAGAAATCTTTCGGGTTCCAAGTCATATAATTAACTGCAACTTGACCAAGAACATTTCCGCCTCTCATATTGTAAGCAGCACCGAGTTCATAATCAAAGTTATGATCGTTGTTGTATTCACCCTGAGTATCGAACTCATTTGCAATCATACCACGAACAGCAAAGTTATCGGTAACACCATAAACGATTTCTTCAGCAACAGTTGTTTGCTCAGAAGTCGGCATATCATGTTTCATTTTGGTACGGCTGTAATCTACAACAGTATCAGAGGTGAATTCGCCTTGACCGGGCAAATAAAACGGATTGGTCAAATCAGCAGCCATTGCCGAACCGGCAAACATAACAGCAGCTGAAGCAAGTAACATAGTTCTAAGTTTCATGAAGACTCTCCTTATATTGTTTAAACTTTCCATCCAAGCCTCAAGCCCTTCCGGATAGAAAACAGTGTATTCAATAATTATTAATAAATCAATAACTTATATTTTCACCATTAAAAGTTTAACAAGCTCCTTGCGTTCTCAAGGTTTTAAGGATATAGTGAGCATAAACATTTATGGAACAAAGAAGAAAATGGCACAAATAATCACTTTTGGCTGCAGAATAAATGCCTATGAATCAGAGATTTTGAAAGAAAAATTCTCTAAAATAGACAATCTCATCATTATCAATACCTGCGCTGTCACCCAAGAAGCAGAGCGCCAGTGTCGGCAAGCCATTCGTAAGCTTCGCCGTGAAAACCCTGATGCTCGCATAATCGTCACCGGCTGCGCGGCACAAGTATCCGCAGCCAAATTTGCGGCGATGGAAGAAGTTGACCTGGTGCTTGGCAATAAAGAAAAGGTTGAGATAGAAAAATATATTAATGCCCCCTTGACGGAAAAAACAATCGTTGGTGACATTTTTGACTATGACACCTATGACCATTTTCTCATCACCGGTTTTGAAGGAAGACACCGCGCTTTTGTTCAAATTCAGCAAGGCTGCAACCACCGCTGCACCTACTGCATTGTCCCATACGCCAGAGGAGCCAACCGCTCGGTTCCGGCCGAAGAAATCATCAAACAAATTCGTGAGTTATTAGAAAAGGGATTCAAAGAAATCTGCTTAACAGGCGTTGATGCTTGCTCTTGGCAACCATCTTTCAGCAGCTTGGTAAAACAGATATTAGAAGAAATCCCCGATATTCCCTCGCTCCAGTTTGGCTCATTAGATCCTGCCGCCATAGATGATGAATTTATCGAGCTGGTAAAAACTCATAAAAACATCGCCCCGCACTTTCATTTTTCCATTCAATCTGGGGATAATATGGTATTAAAGAGAATGAAACGCCGGCATTCAAGAGAAGATGTTATCAATCTGTGCCAAAAACTAAGAGAAGCCAGAAGCGATGCAACCTTTGGAGCGGACTTTATTTGCGGCTTTCCAACCGAAACAGATGAACAATTTCAAAACACCGTCAAATTGGTAAGAGAGGCAGGAATTAACAAACTGCACGTATTCCCCTATTCCGAACGTCCTGGCACACCGGCCGCACTAATGCCGCAGGTCCCGGTCGAGATAAGACGAGAGCGGGCGAAAATATTGCGCCAAGAAGGAGAAGTAATAGATGAGTAACTGGCTTTCCAAATTAGGTTTTGGCCTAAAAAAATCCTCTACCCCGCTCACCTCTGGTTTGGGCAGTATTTTCAGCAAAAAGAAGCTCGATTCTGCTACCTTAGAAGAGCTGGAAGAACTCTTAATCTGTTCAGATATGGGGGTTAAGGCCAGTAGTCAAATCATCAAAGATTTTTCTGCACAAAAAGTAGATAAAGAAGCAACGGATGAGGATATCCGCCAAGCATTAGCCAGTTCTTTAGAAAAGACACTAAAAAGCTGCGAAAAAAATTTTGAACTGGGAGCTTCCCACCCCATTGTCATCATGATGGTCGGTGTCAACGGCGCCGGCAAAACAACGGCAATCGGAAAACTAGCGGCAAGATTTAAGAATAAGAAGATTTCGTTTATTGCCGGAGACACCTTCCGCGCTGCTGCGGTGGAACAACTTTCCGTCTGGGGAGAGAAAAACAAGATAAGAGTTTTCAAAGGTGCTCCCGGGTGCGATGCTGCAGGTTTGTGCTATGATGGACTGCAAGAAGCCATAAAACAGCAAGATGATATCGTTTTCATCGATACAGCCGGAAGACTGCAAAATAAAACTAATTTGGTAGAAGAACTTCAAAAGATTGTGAGAGTCATAAAGAAGGTTATTCCGGAGGCACCGCACCACACACTACTGTGCCTTGATGCCACTACCGGACAAAATGCTCTTGACCAGGTCAAAACATTCAAAAACATGGTGGCGGTCAACGGATTAATAATCAACAAACTTGACGGCACCGCCAAAGGCGGCATTTTAGCAGCCATAGCCGCAGAAAGTCCCACTCCTGTATATTTTATAGGCATAGGAGAAGGAATAGATGACTTGGATGAATTTAAGGCCAATGACTTTGCCCGCAGTCTGCTGGGATTGAAATAAAAAACGCATGCTCTAAGCTTTGAGAGTGTCATAAACACGGGGCACTGTTTTTAATTTTTCTTCTAAGGAACGAGAAGCAATAAT
Source organism: uncultured Pseudomonadota bacterium (assembly GCA_949290295.1). Taxonomy (GTDB): domain Bacteria; phylum Pseudomonadota; class Alphaproteobacteria; order RF32; family CAG-239; genus CAZU01. The sequence continues at coordinate 3,138 of CASERH010000048.1, forward strand.
CAAATCATACTCAAGTTGTCTTTGCGCAAAATAACCTGGAGTTAAATCAAAAAACTTGCAAAGCAAAATATCCGTCTCCGGAGTAATCCGACGTTTACCGGAAATAATTTCATAAATTCGTGTCCAAGTCACATGTAGATAAAGGGATAGCTCCATAGGAGAAAGAGCATGCTTGGCACAAAGCCGTTTAATTTCCTCCACTCCTTGATTAATAACAATTTCCGTTTTCATTTAAACTTTACTCCAAAACAAATAAGCCGTTTTTATCCGATCTAAGTCGCCCAAGCAACTCAACCAAAACAATCAAGCTTTTTTATATTATCGCCTATCGATAAGCGACAACATAAAGCTATATTAGGAAATATATTAGCAAAAGTCAAAATTTATTTACTTTTTCACATCATCACGATTCAGGCCTTAACAAAAACATTATTCCCTCTTATAATGGCCTAAATTTTTTAAGGACAGTAGAATGGAAGATTTATTGAGCTTTGCCAACAGAGATGAAAAACAAATACCAGAATTCAGTGTTAGCGAAATCTCCGGTGAAATAAAACGTTTTGTAGAAACAGCCTTTGCCAGAGTTCGTGTCAGAGGTGAGATTTTTGGTGCCAAAAGAGCAGATTCCGGGCATTGGTATTTATCCTTAAAAGATGAAAATGCCGTTCTTTCTGCCGTCATTTGGAAAGGCTCAGCCACTCGCCTTTCCCTAAAACCGGAAGATGGACTTGAAGTCATTGCCACTGGCAAAATAACGACCTTCGCCGGCAAATCTTCTTATCAGCTAATTATTGAAGATATGGAAATTGCCGGAACTGGAGCACTACTAAAATTGTTGGAAGAAAGAAAAAAACAATTTGCTGCAGAAGGCCTGTTTGACGCTGCCCATAAAAAGCCTCTTCCGTTTTTGCCGCAAACAATCGGTGTTGTCACCTCGGCCAGCGGCGCCGTTATCAGAGATATTATTCACCGTATTAGAGACAGATTTCCGACTCACATTTTGCTTTGGCCGACCCCCGTACAAGGAGAAGGCGCTGCCGAAAAAATCGCTGCAGCCATCCAAGGATTTAATCAATTACCTGCGGAAGGGACGCTTAAAAAACCTGATGTTTTGATTGTGGCACGCGGCGGTGGAAGCTTGGAAGACCTATGGCCTTTCAATGAAGAATGCGTCATTCGAGCTGTTTATAATTCAGAAATTCCCATTATATCAGCTGTCGGACACGAAACAGACACAATGCTGATAGACTATGTCGCAGACAAACGCGCACCCACTCCGACCGGTGCAGCAGAATTTGCCGTTCCGGTCAAAAGCGACCTGACAGCAGCCCTACACACCTTGAGCGCAAGGCTAATAAATGGAACAGAACGCTATTTTTCAGAAAAGCGAACAATACTACAAGGTTTGTCACGAGGCATTCCGAATTTAGAGCAAATCTTGCATGAAGCCGCACAAAAATTAGATGACCGCTTGGAAAGATTGAATATTTCTTTCAACAATTTGCTCAAAAGCAAAAAAGATAAGCTAGCTCTTTGCGGCCTCAAACCCTATTACATCAAAAATATATATGAAAAGAAGCAAGAAAATTTAAACAATTTATTGCTACGCTTGCAATCGGTCTCCGTTGAATCTGTCTTGAAACGCGGCTTTGCCTGGGTAAAGAATGAGCAAGGCGAAACTATATATAACTCGACAGAAGCAAAAAAGGCCAAAGAGCTGGAAATTTGCTTTGCAGACGGCAGTTTCAAAACCGGCAAAGAGACAGCAACGACACCTTCACAAAAGAAAAAAACAGGAAAATCAACAGATGAAAAGCAAATTGATTTGTTTAACTTTTAGTTTTTTGTTTTTGACAACAAATACCCACGCAGTTGAACTTTGCGGTCAACCCAAGCAAGGAGAAATTGTCATTGGCCGAGCTCCTGGTGCCACGGAAGCAAGTTTAGGATCAAGCACTTCCTTGGTTGATCAAAACGGCATTTTTCTGCTCGCCTTTGGCAGAGATGAGCAGAAATCTCCAACATTAAGCATACGAGACAACAAACAACAAACGGATTATATCTTAAATATCGACGAAGGTGCCTGGGACATCCAAAACATCAAAGGGATTCCCCCACGCAAAGTTACACCTTCAGACAGTGATTTAAGAGACATTGAATTTGAACAAAAAGTTGTTCGCGCCGCCCAAGCAACTCAAAGCATGACACCTTACTGGGAAAAAGGATTCATCATGCCGGTAGAGGGGCGCATAAGCGGAGAATTTGGTGGCCAAAGAATTATGAATGGGGTCAAAAAAAATCCACATGCCGGTATGGATATTGCCGCCAAAGCCGGCACAGAAATCAAAGCGAGTTCGGATGGAGTTGTCACCTTAGCACAGCCGAATTTATTTTATTCCGGCAACGTAATTATCATAGACCACGGCTACGGTTTACACACCATCTATGCCCACATGCAGGAAATGAAAGTCAAAAGAGGAGATATAGTCAAGCAAGGAGACATCATCGGCTTGGTTGGGCAAACCGGCCGCGCCACAGGTCCACACCTCCATTGGGGAGCCTCTGCCAACGGAATAAAATTTAACCCGACATCACTGTTAAATATAAACACAGCCAATAAATTTTGTTTTACTTTATAAACAATTATTGTAAGATTTAAGCAAAATAAACCCGCCATTAAAGAGGTTTAACATGAATGAAACAACATCAAATAAGCAAATTGCCTGGGATTCCATTGTCTGCCTGATTGTTGATGATGATAAATTTTCGCGCACTTTTATCAAGACGGCCCTTTACCAAATCGGCATCAAAAACACGCGAGAAGCTAGCAGTACCGAAGAGGCCGTTGAGTTATTAAAAAGTTTCAAGATAGACATTATCTTGCTGGACCAACAGATGCCCAACGAAACTGGATTGGAATTTGCCAAAGCGGTTAAAAACGGCACGTTAGAAGGAGTAAAAAGCACTCCCATCATCATGGTAACGGTAGACACCAAAGAGCGCACGGTTTTGGATGCCAAGAGTTTAGGCATCCAAGAATATTTGGTCAAGCCGATTTCACCGCTGGCATTAAAGAAGAGAATTTGCACGGCGTTTGGAATAAAACAAGAAAGAGTATAAAAAGTGACTGATATTCATTTAATGTTGCTCTCTGCCTTGCAGGGGCTGACAGAATTTTTGCCGGTAAGTTCATCCGGCCACCTGATTTTGTTTTCAAAATTCACCACTTTTCCGGATCAAGGTTTAGCCTTGGATGTTGCGGTCCATGTTGGTTCTATTTTGGCAGTGATGATTTATTTTTCGGAAACCATTTGGGAAATCATCAAAGGCTTATTTAAGACCAGGTTTATTCCTACTTTCAAAAATCCCGGAGCCAAGATTTTTTGGTTGGTAGTTATCGGTACGATTCCGGTTGTTATTGTCGGATTTTTATTAAAAGAAACGGGGATGGAGTGGGCAAGAAACACCCGCCTCATTGGCTGGACTATTTTAGGATACGGGCTGTTATTATTTGTGGCAGACAAATGGGGGATGACCATTCGCGGCATTCAACACTTGGGCGTTTGGGATGCCTTTTTGATTGGTTGTGCGCAATGTTTGGCTTTAATTCCCGGCACCAGCCGCTCGGGCATAACGGTCACGATGGCGCGCTTTTTAAGCATGGAAAGGAGAGAAGCGGCCAAATTTTCAATGCTGCTTTCAATTCCGGCGATTATTGCTGCTGCCGTTTTAGTAGCCTGGGAGATGTACCAACAGGAAAACTTAGCAGAATTAATATACAGCATTGATGGTGTTACCTATTCATTTATAGCATCCATTGTGGCAATATATGTTGTCATGTGGTGGCTAAAAAAATCGACATTTTTACCGTTTGTGATTTACCGAGTAATTTTAGGTAGTTTACTGCTGTTGGATTCGTACGGATATTTAAATAAGTTTCTTGACTAATAAGGAAATTAAGTTTATATAGTTGCGAGAAAGAAAAGCCCAAGCCCTGGTGGCGGAATTGGTAGACGCGCATGCTTCAGGTGCATGTTGGCTCAGCCAGTGGAAGTTCGAGTCTTCTCCAGGGCACCATAAAAAACCACCCTTAAAGGGTGGTTTTTTATGGTGCCTTAGAAGTAGACCGCTCGAACTTACACAAAGTGGAAGTTTGACTACAAGCGAAAGGTGCACGGGGG
>CASERH010000049.1 GCA_949290295.1 uncultured Pseudomonadota bacterium
TTTATGTGGTTTTGATTTTATCTGTGATTATCAATTTGATGTATTGGCCGACAACGGTGGCAATGTTGTCTCGTGGGTATATAAGAATTGATTGATGAAGGTTGGTTTTTTGTTTTTTAACCGTGTTGCATGCTTAACACGGTTTTTTCTTGCAAATAATTTTATTTGTTTTAATCTGAAAATAGGCACACAAAAAGGGTGTGCTTAGGGCTTCAGAACCCTAACTAAACTGGTCGTGGCATAACGACCGCCGATTTTATGCCGGCATTGCCTTTGGGCGGATGCCGGCGAATAGGGCTTTTGCTTTAATAAGCTGGGCCACTTGGTTTAGTGTGGTTTCTGAACATCCGCCCGCCTTCTGTATTTGAAGCGCGGGTTTTTTATGAACTTTTTTCTTATAAGGATGTTTTAACCATGAAAAAATTTTTGCTCCTTGGAATTATGACTCTTGCAGCCTGCGGAACTTTGTTTAGCGGCACAACTCAAGAAGTGACTTTTGATGCCAGCACTCCCTCAACAACGGTTTATATCGATGGAATAGAAGTTTGTAATACTCCCTGCAAAACAACAATAGACCGCTCTGCCGATGCTATCCAGCTGGTGGCCAAAAAGAAAGGGTATAATGACCGCGTGATAACTCTACGCTCAACCGTCAACCGAACGGCCTTTTTTAATATCACTTTTTGGCCCAGCTGGTTGACTGATGCGGCAAGCGGCGGTGTGTGGGAATATAAACAAAACCAAATCTATCTGCAAATGGAGCCTAAAGGTTTGAGCACCGTGCAAAAACAAGAGTTTCTTAAAAAGAGCCAGGCAAAACGCTTTGCTTTATTCAATTTTGAGGCCTTGCAATATGAGGCCGCCTTGGGTAATGGCGGTGAGTATTTGAGCGCTCTCAGCACTCTTAGCGGAAAAAATGAGGAACTCTTGACCGCCGCGTTGCTTGAGAAAGATAATGAGGTTGCTTTTGTTAACTCTTGTTTGGCGCAATAAAAATAAATCGTCTTAGTTATTTCTTAAGCCTCTTGTGCTAAGAGGAAAAAAATAACAGGAGTAAAAATGTTTCAGAAGTGGATAGAGGCCGGAAAAGTCTATTGCGACCGCCGAATGTTGGTGATGCTTCTGCTTGGTTTCTCAAGCGGATTGCCATATCTGTTGGTTTTTGGCACTTTTAGTTTGTGGCTCAAAGATGCCGGGGTCTCTTTGGCCGCTATCGGCTTGTTTTCTTTGGCACGCACCCCTTATAGCCTCAAGTGGCTGTGGTCTCCCATTGTCGATAGGGTGAGGCTTCCGCTGTTTGGCCGCTTGGGCCGCCGCCGCGGCTGGGCGTTGTGTGCGCAAATAGGCTTGTTCTTGGCTCTGGGGGGAATGTCTGTGACCAATCCGGCCTTGCATCCGTGGCATATGGCCGTGTTTGCTTTTTTGACCGTGGTGGCCTCGGCAACGCAAGATATTGTCTTGGACGCATATAGAATCGAAAGCTTTAATAACCGTGAGCAAGGCGCCGGTGTGGCCGTCTTTGTTTTGGGGTATAGGTTTGGAACACTTTTCTCGGGCGCAGGAGCTTTGTTTATGGCCGCCGTTTTGCCCTGGGAAGATGTCTACAAAATCATGGCCTGTTGTGTTGTTATCGGCATGATAACGGTATTATGTGCAAAAGAACCGCCGGAAATAGAAATTTTGCGGCCAAGGGGAGAGAAAAAATCTTTCTTTGCCAGAGCCGTGCGGTTTTTGAAAAATGCCGTTTATAATCCTTTGGCAGATTTTATGGGCCGCCCACATTGGGCTTTGATTCTGATGTTTGTCTTTCTCTACCGCATGAGCGATGCCTATATGGCGCCGATGGCTTATCCTTTCTATGATGATATGGGCTTTAGCAAAATAGAAATTGCCTCTGTTATTAAAGTTTATGGTGTGATTGCTACTGTTGTCGGTACTTTGGTCGGTGGCTTGTTGGTCAGCCGTTTTGGCATTATCAAGTCTTTGTTGTGGTGCGGGGTGCTTCAGGGACTTTCAAACCTCATCTTTGTTTGGCAAGCTTATGCCGGGCATAATATCTATGTCTTGATGGTGACAATCTCTATCGAAAATATCTCCGGCGGAATGAGCACCGCTGCCTTTGTGGCCTATCTTTCCTCTCTTTGCAACAGCGCTTATACCGCTACCCAATATGCTCTGCTCAGCTCTTTTATGAGCTTGGCCAGAGATGTCTTTGCTGCAACATCGGGTTTTGTAGCCGGCGCAATATCTTGGGCGGCGTTCTTTGTGCTCACCTCTTTAATGTCAGTGCCGGCGCTTATTATCCTCTTGTATTTGGTGCGCAAGCGATCTTTCGGCGAGCCTAAACTTTATAAGGCAAGCGCGAATAAATAAATTCACTCAACCAGTTTGGCAAAATGGAGCCAAGCCAGGATACAAACCTCATCGGCCATGGAAAGGCTATCAGCCCAACATTGCAACTCAATCCCTCGGCAATGATGGCGGCCGCTTTGTCTGCCTCCATAAAAAACGGCATCGGGCAGGTGTTTTTATCTGTAATGCGGGAGCGGACAAAACCGGGGCAAATGACACTGACGTTTATTCCCTCTTTTTTGAGGGCTAGGCGCAAGGCTTCTCCCCAGGCCTTTACTCCGGCTTTGCTGGCACTATATGACGGGCAGGTCATGAGCCCGTGGTAGCCGGCAATGGAGCTGGTGATGGCAATGCTCTTGCAGGCCGGTTCTTTGCGTCGGCGGTAAATCTCAATTGTCGGCAAAACCGTGTTTAAAACCCCAAAGACATTGGTGCTGAAAGTGTTGTATATGTTCTCGGTTGTTTCTTCTCCGGTGGAGATGCCCGCATTGGCAAAAACCAGGTCAAGCGGAGCCTCTTTTTCGCATTCTTCTATCCAGGCTTTGGCGGCGGCACGGTCGGTGATGTCTAAGACTTGGGTGTGGACACTCACAACCTTGTTTTGGCGGCAGGCTTTGGCTACTTGCTCCAGCCGTTCTTGGTTGCGTCCGCAGATAAACAAATTATCAACCCCTGCCAAAGCATAGTGTTTGGCCAGAGCCTCGCCTATTCCGCTAGAGGCACCGGTGATTAAGACATTTTTAAATTGAGGCATATTTTTTCTCCAAAGTAAAAACTTTTTAAATATTTGATTATATAATACACCAAAACCAAATTTGAGGAGTGTTATCTTGACTATAGCAAGCATGACCGGATTTGCAAGAGCTTCCGGCGAATTACAGACAGATTTAAGCAATATCTCTTGGTTGTTTGAGGTTAAAAGTGTCAACGGCAAAGCCTTAGATATCAAAACCAAACTGCCGCAAACTTTGGAAGATTTGGCTTTTGAGTTTAGGCGGATTGCCGCTCAATACCTTCAGCGCGGCAGTGTCAGTGTCTATCTGGAGCTCAAACGCACGGCTCTTTCCAGCACGTTGCAGGTCAACACTCAGCTTTTGGAGGAACTCACCCAAAAAGCGCTGGAAATTTATCGCGCTAATCCTGATGAAATCGGCAAACCGCAAAGCACTGATTTGCTCCGTTTGCCGGGTGTGTTGGAGGCATCTGCTCCGTCTGAAGAAGATGAGCAGGCCTTGCGCCAGAAGCTTTTGGCTGAGTTTGATGCCTTGTGCCGCCGTTTGCAGGAAGACCGCAAGATAGAAGGCGCCAAAATCAAAGAGGCCCTGAAAACTATTTTGCAAAAAATAGGCTCTGTTGCCGCAAAAGTTGAGAAAATTGCCGAGGAACAGCCTGCCAAAATCAAGGAAAAACTCGAAAACCAAATCAAACAATGGGTTAACCCGGCCGAGGTGAGTGAAGAGCGCCTCGCTCAGGAAGTTGTTTTTTATATTACCAGAGCAGATATCCGCGAGGAAGTTGACCGCCTCAAGGCCCATGTCAAAACCGCGGAACAATTGTTGGAAAGCTCAGAAGCTGTCGGCCGCAGGCTCGATTTCTTGTGCCAGGAGCTCAACCGTGAGGCCAACACAACCTGCTCCAAGTCATCAGATGCAGAGTTGACCGCCTTGGGGATGGAGCTAAAGGCTCTGATAGAGCAGTTTCGCGAGCAAGTGCAAAATATAGAATAAAAAGGGAAGGTGCCATATGAATGAGATTATCAACCGTTTGAGAAAAGTGCGCAAAGGAGCCATGTTTATCATTGAGGCGCCTTCTGGCACCGGCAAAGGTACGGTGATTAAGGAGTTGCTCAAATGTGATCCAAATATCAAATTCTCGGTCTCGGTTACAACTCGCAAACCAAGAGAGGGCGAGGTTGAAGGCGTGGACTACTATTTTGTTACCGATGAGCAGTATGATGAATTTTTGGCTCAAGATGCTTTCTATGAATATGTTGATTCTCAATATGGTTCTCGTTACGGAACACTGCGCTCGGAAGTGGACAGCTTCATCAATGTGGGGCAAGATGTGATTTTTGATATGGACTGGGCCGGCGCCCGCCAAATGCGCAAAAAGGCCGGAGCAGATGTTGTCACCATCTATTTGTTGCCGCCCTCAATTAAGGAGCTTCGTCATCGGCTTGAAAACCGCGGCACAGATTCCAAAGAAGTCATTGAACAGCGCATGGGTATTATCTTGGAAAAAATCAGCCACTGGGATGAGTTTGACTATGTTATCGTCAATGTCGATTTGCAAGAGACCGTGACCAAAATTCAAAAAATCATTTCCGGCGAGCGCATGAAAAGGGTTCGGCAGGTCGGCCTCAAGGGGTTTGTGCAGGAGTTGGTTAAAGAAGCCCAATAAAAAAAGGTTGTATAATGGCTCATCTAGAGGCATTTTTTCGAGGTTCGAAAAATTCACGTACTTATTTTGTACGCTAAAATTTTTCTCACTCTTAAAATACCTCTATCTAAACCATTCTCCAACCTTTTTGCAAATCTCGCCTGGAGTTTTTATAGAGTAATTTTGTACGGTCTCGGGAAATTCATGTACCTCTATGTACACTAAAATTTCCCTCGCCTTCAAAATCACTCTATAAATTCCACCAGTCGAAATTTTTGTGCTCTCTACTCCGGTGCTCTTGCCTTTCAAATCGCTCTATATAAACCATTCTCCAACCTTTTTGCAAATCTCGCCCGGAGGTTTTCTAGAGCATAAATATTATTGCTGATTTTTGTTTTGGAGTTGGGCTCTCTGCTCGGTGCTCATGGCCTTATAAATTTTGGCGGCATTTTCTTTGGCCTGTGGCACTTTTAGTCCTTCGGCCTTTTGGTAAAGTTTGAAAGCTTTTACAAAATCTTTGCCCACACCGACGCCTTTGGTATACATCCAGGCCAGAACCTCAACCGCTTTGGGGTCGTCTTTTTCTGCCCGATAGGTGATTTCGGAAAGCTCCATTGGCGTAACCTTGTTCTCGGCAACGGCTTTTAAGGTTTGTTGCCATTTTAGTTGGGCAGCCTTCTGGGCTCTCTCATCTGCTTGCGAATCATAAGTCAGGTTTATCGGTTTGCTTTGGGAAGCAGTGGGGGTTTCGGTTTGTGCGGTAGGGGCACTTGGTTTGACGGTTACCTCTTCTTTCTTGCTTTCGGCGTCCGGATTGGTGCGGTTGAGAACAAATAAGGGTAAATATCCCTCGTTGTCTGAGCGGATGATATCTCTGTACAAGTCATCAAGGCTGGCGGCGTGAGCCGAAGCGCCGAGCCCTAATAACAGCGGGATAATCCACAAAATTTGATAAATTGTTCTCATTTCTTTATTGCAAGTTTTTTAAACAGTGTAATAATATCAAGAGCTTGTTTTCTGTGCCAGCATATTTTGCGGCTTATAAACAACTAAGGATATAAAATGAAGAAAATTTTTGATTCAATGACAGAATTGGTGGGAGATACCCCTTTGCTCCATTTGCACAAATGGGCGGAAAAACATCAGCTTAAGGCTAATATTTTGGCAAAATGCGAGTTTTATAATCCGTTGTTTTCCATTAAGGACAGAGCTGCCCTAAAAATGATTGAGCAGGCAGAAAAACAAGGCAAAATCACCAAAGACACAGTGTTTTTGGAGGCCACCAGCGGCAACACCGGTATTGCTTTGGCTGCTATTTGTGCCGCCAAAGGCTATAAACTGGTGATTATGATGCCCGAAAATATGAGCAAAGAGCGTATTTTGCTGATGCGCTATTTTGGCGCGGAAGTGGTCTTGACGCCCAAAGAAGACGGTATGCGGGGCGCCTTGGCCAAAGCAGAGCTGTTGAAAGAAAAGAATCCTAATGTGATTATGTTTGACCAGTTTTGTAATGAGGCAAATTTGGATGCTCACCGTTTTGGCACCAGTATTGAAATTTTGGAAGCAACCAAAGGCGAGGTTGATGTCTTGGTGGCCACTGTCGGCACCGCCGGGACTTTGTGCGGAACGGCAGCAACCTTAAAAACAAGTAATCCGGATTTGTATGTTGCGGCGGTGGAACCTCAAAAAAGCGCCGTCCTAAACGGCGGTGAGGCCGGAATGCACGATATTCCAGGAATTGGTGCCGGATTTGTGCCGCCTTTGTATGATAAATCTTTGGTTGATGAGGTTGTTGACATTGCTGATGATGCGGCCTGGGGAACCGCTGCCGATATTGCGCTTTGCGAGGGCTTGCCTGTCGGAATCTCCGCCGGAGCAGCTATTGCCGCGGCAACCAAATTGGCCAAAAGAAAAGAATTTGAGGGCAAAAATATTGTGGTAATTTTGCCCGATGCCATTAACAATTATCTCTCCCGTTTGGGGTAATCTAATTTTGTGGAAAAGTCCTCTGTTGTTCTGGTCATGAGCTAGAAAAAAAGATACAATTTAGCTTGGTACCAAATATAGTTAGTAGAGGACTAATGAGTGGAATC
>CASERH010000050.1 GCA_949290295.1 uncultured Pseudomonadota bacterium
TCCCGGCCAACATGGTCAGAGAAGAAAAAAACAAACTGACTATGGCACTCAGTTGTATGCAAAACAGAAATTGAAAACCTACTATGGTAACGTTTCTGAAAAACAGTTCCACAAATACTATGTAGAAGCCATCCGCCGCTCTGGTGATGCTGCTGAGAACTTGATTGGTATTTTGGAGTCTCGTTTGGACAACTTGGTATACAAAGCCAAATTTGCACCGACTATTTTTGCTGCTCGTCAGTTTGTAAACCACGGTCATGTAACCGTTAACGGCAAGAAAGTAAACATTCCTTCTTACATGGTAAGAGTAGGGGATGTATTAGAAGTAACAGACAAAGCCAAGCAATTGGCCATCACTGTTGCCGCTATGGAATCAACCAGCCGTGATTTCCCTGGTTATCTGGAAGTTGACAGCAAGAAATTTACTGCTAAATACTCCTATGTACCGAAACTTGATGATGTTCCATACGCATCACAGATGGAACCCAACCAGGTTATCGAGTTCTACTCCAGATAATAAATCGCAAGATTTTACAAAAATCCTCAGAAGTTGTGCAAACTCTGAGGATTTTTGCTTTAAAATTAAGAACAATTGTGCTTATATATTGAATATCTGTAAAACAAATAACAACAAAGGCGGATTAGATCATGGAAGATATTATCTTAAGTGACCCCAGACAAGCATCAGCACAAAACATTTCCCGCAAACAAAAAGAACAAAAGAAAAAAGGGCGGCGCCTGCGTGAATATTTTGTTGATTTGTTTATAAAAAGCTTACTTTTGGCAGCCTTGCTCAGTCTAGATTTCACTCTTTTTGCCGAGGCCGGAAGCTACAATTTATTCACGGCAGAGCAAACTCTTGCCACTGAGGCAATGTGGATTTATGCAGGGATTGCCATGCTGTCATCTTTTTATTTTCATTTTCGCTAACATTGCAAAACCTCATTATCGGAATTGGGGGCGGATTTTTATTATTAGCGATGTTTGCGCAATTTGCTTTGTTTGATTCTCACTCATTTCTGGCAACTTACTTCAACAACGTCCAAATTGCAGGCATCTCCGATATCCTTGCAAATTACTCACATTTAGCCTCAGCACTTATACTGGTGGTGTTTATCTCCATTTTTCTAACCTTTGCCAAAAGGTCAACCCAGACATATTTGCTTGGAATCTTGGTATTGATTTTGGGCGGCCTAATGAGCGAGGCTTATTTTAACCCCAAGTCAAGAGTATTTGATACACTGGCATCTCTGGGTGAAGAAAGCTCTCATCCCAATGGACATAATTTAGTTTTCATTTCGCTACAAAACGCGCCGTCATACTACCAACTTTCAAGCTTTAGCAAGCAATCAAAAGATTCCGTCATTGAACAAAGCCTTAACAACATACTAGGTTTTTATCAACAAAACAACTTCACATATTACCCCTATGCCTACGTAAGATATAGCAACAATCCATATCTGAACATGGTTTCGAGTCTCAATCCCGATACAACTAAAGACCCAGAACAATTGTTGCTCTCAGATGTTATTATGACGAGTTACTGGGATTTTAAAAACCTTGGAAACAGCAAATTATACCTGAAAGACAACCAAGTTTTTGATAGCTTTACAAAAGATGACTACAACATCAGGGTATATGAGGGAGCAGGAATAGAGTTATGCAGCATAAACAGCAGACTTTCAGTCAATCGCTGCATAAGACGCACAGGGCTTCCGATAAGCTTTGATGACTTAGATATCAGCGCGCAACAAAAAGCAGCTCTCCTTGCCGCAGAATGGCTAGAAAGCACGAGCCTTATCAAGGGAATAGACCCCATATTAGGTCTAACCTCAGCATTTACAAGAGAAATTAGTCCGCTACATTTTTCAACCAAGCAACTAAAGAGCTATGATGCCTTCAAAAACCTTAATCTCATTGCACAAGATATAGCAACTGACCGAGGCAACAACGTTTATGTTACGGTTTTAGACATGCCCGGACACTTATTTATGTATGATAATCTCTGCAAAATAAAGCCTGTATCAGAATGGGTGAGCTCGCAAGACAGCAGCACCAGTTTGGTCAAACGACGTGAGGCCTTTGCAGAGCAAACCAGCTGCCTATACGGACAGTTAGAAAACTTCATACAAAAATTAGAAAGAAACAGCAAGCTGGAACATACAACGATAATCATTGCTGGCCTAAACACGCCATTTCCCTCTATTCCAGGAGTCGAGAAGGATTTATTCAAAAACCTTCAAAATACCAAACAAACAGGAATAGCTATCTACGATCCGGCAAAAAATCAGGCAGATATGGACTACAGCCTGTGCACGGTTCCAAGTATTTTAGGAGAATATTTGTACAAGAAAGATTGCACGGAACTAGAAGATTTTACAATAACAGACCAATTGAAGACACAGCTTTTCAAAGAAGCCAAGAAGCAAGAGCTGTCAAACGAGCAGATAGAAGAGGCAAAAAACTCGTTCAAACAGTGGTACGGTTCTTGGGCCGCCTATCACCAGGTTGAAAACGACATGGCAGAAGAGGTTATTCCTCTTGAAAAATCGCCGGATACCCCAGAGATTCTGCCGGAAAAGGAGATAAAAGCCGCACCGGTAGCGTCCGAGGCTGAGGAATTGGCTCCTGAAGCAGAAGTGAAAACCCTGCAAGAGATTGAAAAAGAAATCCCCGCCGCAGAGGAGACGCTTAAGGAAACATCCGAAACAAAGCCTCAAAACGAGCCTCAAACCCCAAAGCAACCTGAGAAAGAGATTACGCCACCAGCAGCTCCCATAGAGGAGGCGAGTACAGCAACGAAAGTAAAAGAAAAGAAAACTGTTGTGAAAGAAGAAGCTAAAAAGCCGGAAGAAATTACTGCAAAAGAAACAAAGGCAGAAACACAACCTGCAAAAGAGGAAGAAGTAAAGCCAAAAGTGCAACCGGTGAAGGCAGAAACAAAGACGGTTCCCCAACAACAAGAGCAGCAAGCGGCTCCCGTACAAACAGTAAAAGAAAAAGCAAAAGCTCCCGTTCCTGAGAAAAAGCCAGAGCAAGCTCAGCCTAAGACGACAGTACAAAAAGCAACCACCAAGGCAACAGTTACAGAAGCAAAACCGCTTCCCAAACCGGAAAGATTAAAACAAGAGTTCAGGAAGAAAATGGCCGCCGCACAGGAAAAAATGGCCGCAACTGAAGAGGACAAGCAAAAGAAAGTCATCGTTGAAGTAAAGGTAATAGAGCAATCCTCCGGCACAGATGTTATTCTCCCGGCCTTGATAGACGATTTGGCAGAAGAACCAAGCAGTATTTCTCAACCTCAAAGATAAGGCTAAAAAGTGAAAAGAAAGCAGGCTTCACAATCTCTCTTGCAACGCCGCTGGCAGGCTTTTTGCAGAAACAAGCGTGCTTTTTGGTCTCTGGTTTTGTTTTTGGGCATCTTTATTTTTACGTTGTTTGCAGAAGTAATAGCCAATGACCAACCACTTCTGGTGAGCTACAAAAATAAACTGTATTTCCCAATTTTTAAGAGCCATACAGAGCAAACCTTTGGCGGAGATTTTCCAACAGCAACGGATTATAGAGATCCATATATCAGAAAGAACATTGAAGACAACGGCTGGATGCTCTTTCCCTTGCTGCCATATTCGTTCAATACGGTAGATTATGATTTGGATACACCCACACCATCAGCCCCCAGTAAGGAACATTGGCTTGGCACTGACGATGAAGGCAGAGATATCTTGGTTCGCATTATCTATGGTCTGCGCCTATCAATAATATTTGCCTTTTTGCTAACGGCAATAAGCTCGGTACTAGGCATTGCAAGCGGTGCCGTTCAGGGATACTTTGGCGGCAAAGTCGATATAATTTTTCAGCGGTTGCTGGAAATATGGGAATCCTTGCCGCAACTATTTGTACTGATTATCATTGCCAGTATTTTTACGCCTACCTTTTGGAGTTTGCTGATAATAATGTTGGCATTCACTTGGATGAGCCTAACCGGAGTTGTGAGGGCTGAGTTTTTGCGCACCCGCAATTTTGAATTTGTCAAAGCGGCAAAAGCTTTAGGCGTGAGTGATTCTCGCATAATATTCAGACACATATTGCCCAACGCGCTTGTCGCCAGCATTACATTTATCCCGTTTATTTTATCTGAGGCAATTGTGGCCCTGACAGCGCTTGACTTTTTGGGTTTGGGCTTGCCGCATGAGTATCCGTCCTTGGGAGACTTGGTGCGCCAGGGCAAAGACAATCTCCAAGCCCCCTGGATAGGAATATCAATATTTATCGTTTTGTCTGGTTTGCTGACAATGCTAATCTTCATCGGAGAAGGGGTGAGAGACGCCTTTGACAGCCGGAGGAACGGCTAATGAGCCTACTTGAAGTAAAAGATCTAAGTGTTTGTTTTCATGGTAGCGGGCAAAAAGATTTCTGCGCCGTAAAGGGAATATCTTTCAAGCTCGAGGCCGGAGAGATTTTGGGAATAGTAGGAGAATCTGGCTCCGGCAAGAGCTTGACAGCGCTTTCCATTTTGGGCCTGCTGCCATACCCACAGGCTTATCACGGCAAAGATTCTTCCATAAAATTCAAAGGGGTAGAGCTGTTAGATAATCCTGATTTAAGAGAATTCAGAGGTGGCAAAATAGGTTTTATTTTTCAAGAGCCGATGTCATCATTAAACCCGCTGCACACCATTGAGCACCAAATAGCCGAAACATTGAGAGTGCACCAAGGATTATCAGAAAAAGAGGCCCGCAAAAAGGTGCTGAGGCTTTTGAAACTAACGGGGATAAAGAACGCCCGCAGCCGCCTGAAATCTTACCCTCACGAGCTCTCCGGCGGCCAACGCCAAAGAGTGATGATAGCCATGGCCATAGCCAATAAGCCTGATATTTTGATAGCCGACGAGCCAACCACGGCATTAGATGTGACCATACAAGAACAAATCATAGAATTGTTGCTCAAACTACGAAAAGAAATGGGAATGAGTATCATTTTCATCAGCCACGATTTGCGGTTGGTGAGCCGCATAGCAGATAAAGTTGCGGTCATGAAAAGCGGCAAAATTATCGAGCAGGGAAGTTGCAAACAAATATTTGAGCACCCTAAGGAAAGCTATACTAAAAGATTAATAAATGCTCATAATATATTGAAAAAGGAAAATAATATTAAAGATGATGCAATTGTTAAGGTGTCAGATATTTGTGTCAGCTACCCCATCCATAAAAACTTTTGGGGCAGGGTGACTGAGTGGTTATATGCCGTCAATCATGTCTCTTTAGAGCTAAAAAGAGGCAAAACTCTGGGGCTGGTGGGAGAATCTGGATCGGGCAAGACAACACTTGGCCAGGTTTTGTGCCGCCTTATAGCTTTTAGCGGCGAAATATATTTGGAAGGTAAACGAGCTGAAGAAATATCCCCAAAAGAGTGGCACAAACAGGTTCAGATTGTTTTTCAAGACCCTTATAACTCGCTCAATCCGCGGATGAACATCAGCCAAATTGTAGGTGAGGGGCTAGAGGTTCACTTTTCCAAGCTGTCAAAGGAGCAAAAGCTTGAAAAAATCGCCAAAACTCTGCAAGAAGTTGGGCTCTCGGCCAATATGCTGGAGCGCTACCCGCATGAGTTTTCCGGCGGCCAAAGGCAGAGGATAGCCATTGCCAGGGCTCTTGTATTGGAACCGCAAGTTTTGGTTCTAGATGAGCCGACATCAGCTCTGGATGTGACAATTCAGGCCCAAATTCTAAATTTATTGCAGAAAATACAAAAAGATAGAGGAATAAGCTATTTATTCATCTCTCACAATATGCAGGCCATTCAAGCTATTTCAGATGAGGTTGCGGTGATGAAAGATGGCCAGATTATAGAAAAAGGAAGTTGTGCCGAGATTTTTGAGCACCCTCAAGCCGAATATACCAAACTTTTAATAAAGGCCTCAGCCCTATGAATAAACAAGAAATCGAGAATATCATCGCCACATTGGGCAAAATGAAAGACCTCAAACGCTCCGGCTGGATAAAAAGACAAGTCACAAACCCCGAAAGCGATGCCGACCACTCATTCAGCGTCGCCATGCTGGTGCTGTTGTTGGTGCCAAAGGAGCTTAATTTGCAGCGTTGCTTGGAATTGGCTTTGGTGCATGACCTGCCAGAGGTCTACAGTGGAGACTATACCCCGGTGGATGATATCTCACCGGCAGAAAAGAGGCAAAAAGAACAAGATGCAGCTCAAAGATTAGCAAAAGAATTAGGCACAGATAAGATTGCCGCGCTGTTTGCCGAATATGAGGCCAAAGAAAGCAAGGAATCAATATTTGTCAATGGGATAGACAAATTAGATAATGTAATAACGGCAGCCTGGTATGATGATAATGCCAGAGCGAAAGGACATCTACTGCCGGAGTTTTCAAATTATGCCAAACGCTGTATTTCCGCCTTGCCGAATACGGAAGAATTACAAGAAATTTTAGATTATATCACAAAAGAAAGGACCAAACATGAGTAAAACCAAATCATACTTCACCATTTTAGCCGCTGCGGTAATCATTGTTGCCGTTGGCTATATTATGAATATTGCCTCTATAAAATCTTTCACCGCCCAATGCCTGGGCTTTGCCGGACAAAACGTGCTATCTGTCAGCGCCGCAGTCTGCGCATTCATTTTCCTAGGCAATAAGAACTATTGGTTGATCATCTTGGGCTGTGCCATTGCCGCCGCCATCATCATCCAGTTTCTGATTATCGGCCACGGGGCAGGGATTATCACTCTAGCCGCCCGAACAGTCACCTTCCTGGCCATAGTGTTCCTAATGAACTTTGTTAAATTACTGATAAATAAGTAAAAACAACGAAAGCCCCGCCAAGAAAAAGCGGGGCTTTAACTTTAGTCAATTAATTGGATATGGATTTTTTTGCCATAGTATTTTATGAGACGGAGATATTTTTTGAAAGAGAGAGTTTCTCCACGCTCGATGGCGTCGATATTGGCAACGGACAAATCACAGTTGCAGGCAATGTTGCTAATAGATAAATTTTTATCAAATCTCAATTGTCTAAGCTGTGAGGCGATTTGATTTCGCAATATAAAAGAAAAATTCTTCATCGTTTCAACTCCTAAATTTCTTAAAAAAAGAAACCGCCTTTTAAGAAAAAAGGCGGGGAGGTAGAAACTGTACAGACACAGTCTGCCTTATTCGTCATGCAAGCATGCTTATATCGGCAGCTCCCCAAAAGAGGAGTTTTTATCTGTAAGGAGCTTCTACACTCCGCAAGGGCAACTCGCCCTTGCGGAAATGATATTAGAGCAGAAAAATTAAAATGCAATTAATTTGTGCAAGAGAGCAGTATTTGTTTGGCGAAGGCACTTGCGCCAGCACCCCGACCAACGGGAGCG
>CASERH010000051.1 GCA_949290295.1 uncultured Pseudomonadota bacterium
AGCAAAATTCTTTTATAAATCGGTTTCATGAAAAACTCTTTTTGCAGATTAATTTTTCTCAATATTAACAACTTTAATCCATTTGTCATCAGTTTTTTCTGCTTTTATGCATAAAGAGGGTTGCCAAAGCATTCTTTAGGCGCTAAGAAGTAATTATTCTCATACATTATCAGGGGATTTTTCTATGTCTAATTCAGAACTTTTTACTCTCTTTGGAATCGGCGGCTATCTTTTGGGCTCCATTCCTTTTGGTTTGGTACTTTGTTTTTTGGCCGGCTATGGCGATATCAGAAAAATAGGTTCAGGCAATATCGGCGCCACCAATGTTTTGCGCACCGGCAATAAGACTTTGGCTCTGCTTACTGTTTTACTTGATGCCTCAAAAGCCGGATTGGCCGCCTATATTGCAAAAGAATGCTGCCCTAACTATGCCTATGATTTGTATGGAATGCCGACCACTGTTTCTCAGTTGGCGGCGCTCATTGCCGGTACATGTGCCATTTTGGGACACAATTTCCCGGTTTGGCTCAAGCTCAAAGGCGGAAAAGGCGTGGCCTCAGCTTTTGGGTTTGTATTGGTCTTAAACCCGCAGATTGCTCTTGTGGCTTTGCTGATTTGGATTATTATGGCGGTAATGTTTCGCTATTCTTCGCTTTCGGCCATCACCGCGGTTTTCTTTGTGCCGGTTCTCACTTATTATATGAGCGATATGGTGCATTTGGTGTTTTATACCTTTATCGTGATTTTGATTTTGGTGCGCCACCATGCAAACTTTGTCCGCCTGTTTAACGGCCAGGAAAGCAAAATCAAATTCAAAAAATAAGGATCGAACTTCGTGGCAACAGATGATATTGTCGATATTTTGCAACTTATCAACTCCGAAAATGTGGGGCCGGTTACTTTTTATAAATTGATTAAAAAGTTCGGCTCCGCCAAAAGAGCTCTGGAAGAAGCAAAGGCCATTACTAAGATTAGATTATTTTCCCGCGATGAGGTATTAAGGATTCTTGAGGAGACGGCAAAAAAAGACATTGCCGTCATTTCTTTTCAAGATACTCTATATCCCCAACAATTGCTCGGCCTTTCAGATGCTCCTCCGGTTTTGTTTGCCCGAGGCAACCTGAAACTTTTGAATGCTCCAGCGAGCCTTTCTATTGTCGGGGCGCGCAATGCCTCCATCAACGGGCGCAAAACAGCTTCGCGAATCGCCTATGATTTGACCAACAAAAATGTTGTGATTATCTCCGGCATGGCCAGAGGAATCGATGCCGCCGCCCACAAAGGCTCCTTATATGCTTTTAACCAGCAAGGTCCGACCATTGCCGTCTTGGGCACCGGAGTTGATGTTCCCTACCCTGATGAAAACAAAAGTCTTTACGCGCAAATTGTTGAGCAAGGTTGTGTCATTTCTGAATTTTTGCCCGGAACCTTGCCGCAGGCTCTCAACTTTCCGCGCCGCAACAAAATTGTGGCTGCTCTGTCTTTGGGCACTCTGGTGGTGGAGGCCACACTCAAATCCGGCTCGCTTATCACTGCTAAGCTAGCCATGGAATATGGCAGAAAACTTTTTGCCGTGCCGGGAGCTCCGACTGATGCCAGAAGTTTGGGCCCCAACCAGCTTATCAAAAACGGAGCATCTTTAGTGGAAAACGCTCAAGATATTATCAAAGTTCTCCACACCTCGAGCCAGCCGATTTTACAACTTAAAAATCCGCCTAAGCAACAAGAACTCCGTTTTGAAAGTTTGAAACCTGCCCAAACTCTTTCCTCTCTGAAAACAAAAATTATTGACTATTTGAATTCTGATGGAGTATATGTTGACGAGATTATTCGGGCCAGCGGCATGAGCGCCTCTGAGGTTTCCTTGGAACTCCTAGACCTTGAAATGAGCGGCAAAATCGAGCGCCAAAGCGGCAATAAAGTGGCTCTGATAAAACGAAAATGATGGGAATTTTAGAATGAAGTTAGTGATTGTGGAATCTCCGGCCAAAGCCAAAACCATTAATAAGTATTTGGGACAAGACTATAAGGTTCTGGCCAGTTTCGGGCATATTCGCGACTTGCCGAGCAAAGACGGCTCCGTTGACCCCGACAAAGATTTTGCAATGACTTGGGAGCTCTCCTCAGGCGGCAAAAAACATTTGGCAGATATTGTCAAAGCCGTGAAAGACGCTGATACCATTATTCTCGCATCCGACCCGGATAGAGAGGGAGAGGCTATTGCTTGGCATATTTTGGAAGAATTGAAAGCAAAAAAATTACTTAAAGGGAAAAAGGTTGAGCGTGTTGTTTTCCACGAGATTACAAAGTCCGCCATTACCGAAGCCATTAAAAATCCTCGCCAGATTGATGACAACTTGGTTTCTGCTTATATGGCGCGCCGCGCGCTTGACTACCTGGTTGGGTTCACCCTTTCACCGGTTTTGTGGCGCAAACTGCCGGGCTCAAAATCCGCCGGCCGCGTGCAATCTGTTGCTCTTCGTCTGATTTGCGACCGTGAAAATGAGATTGAGAAATTTAAGCCCGAAGAATATTGGACCATTGATGCGGAGCTCTTTACCTCTGCCAAAGCATTAATTAAGTCACGCCTTGTTCAGCTTGACGGCAAAAAGCTTGAGAAATTTGATATCAACTCCGAGGCAAAAGCTTTGGAAGCAAAAGCCAAAATTGAGGCTCAAGAGTTCTCCATTGCCAATGTCGAGCGCAAAAAGACAAACCGTTATCCGGCACCGCCGTTTACAACCTCTACCCTCCAGCAAGAGGCTGCGCGCAAGCTCCGTTTCTCTGCCAAAAAGACCATGCAGATTGCCCAAAAGCTTTATGAAGACGGGTTTATCACCTATATGCGTACTGACGCGGTCAACCTCTCTCAAGAGGCTATTGCCGCCTGCAGAGAAGCTATTTTGAAATATTTCGGCGAGGCCTACCTGCCCAAAGTGGCCAAGGAATATAAAACCAAGTCCAAAAATGCGCAAGAAGCTCACGAGGCTATCAGACCATCAGATGTGATGAACACACCCAAAAAGATGGAAACAAAATTGGACAGTGATGCCCACAAGCTCTATGAGCTCATTTGGAAACGCACGGTCGCCTGCCAAATGAACCCTGCCGTTTTGGACAAGGTGGTCATTGATGCCATCTCTGCAGATACGCAAATTTTGCTGCGTGCCAACGGGCAAGTTATTGACTTTGACGGTTTTCTCAAGCTCTATCAAGAATCTAAAGATGATGCCGATGAAGATGATGAGAACCGCATTTTGCCCAATGTGACGGAAGGCGAGCATGTTACCAAAGGCGAGATTACTCCTGAGCAACACTTTACCACCCCGCCTCCAAGATTCACCGAGGCCAGCTTGGTTAAAAAGCTTGAGGAACTCGGCATCGGCCGTCCGTCTACCTATGCCACAATTATTGCCGTTTTGCAGGAGCGCAAATATGTGCGGGTGGAAAAACTCCGCTTTATTCCCGAAGACCGTGGCCGCATTGTTACCGTATTTTTGGAGAACTTCTTCAGAAAATATGTGGAGTATGACTTCACCGCCCAGTTGGAGGAATTTTTGGATGATGTTTCTGCCGGCGCCATGGAGTGGAAAAAACTTCTGCACGGGTTCTGGGTCAAGTTTATCAAAAATATTGATGCGGTTAAGCCTCTGCAAATCAGCGAGGTAATTGAGAAAATTGACGAGGTCTTGTCTCATCACCTGTTTCCGCCGCGTGAGGATGGCTCTGACCCGCGTGTTTGCCCCGAATGCGGTAACGGCAAATTGAGTGTCAAGCTTGGGCGGTTTGGCGCGTTTATCGGCTGCTCAAACTATCCTGAGTGCAAATACACCAAGCCTTTGGTTGACACTGCCGATGAGGAGGCTGCCGCCACTGTCAAAACACCTAACCCCGAAGATAAGGTTTTGGGTGAATTAAGCGGGCTAAAAGTATACCTCAAAAAAGGTCCTTATGGTTTTTATCTGCAGCTGGGCGAAGATGCCACTGCCACCACCGAAAAGCCAAAGCGTGCCGCCTTGCCCAAGAATATTTCGCCGGAGGAGCTCACCTTTGAGCAGGCCGCCAGGCTTGTCTCCTTGCCGTTTGATTTGGGTGAGGACATTCAGGTTAATGTCGGTAAATTCGGCCCCTATATCAAGCAAGGCAATAAGTCGCAATCTTTGCGCGGGAATGATACTATTTTCAACATCACTCTTGAGAGAGCAAAAGAACTTCTGGCCGGTGCCAAAGAGCGCCCGAGCGGCAAGGTTTTGGGTGTCAACCCCGCCAACAAGCAAGAGATTACGCTTCTTTCCGGTCGCTATGGACCTTATCTGAAATGCGGCAAGGTCAATTATGCTCTGCCAAAAGCTCTCAAAGACAGAGAACCTACGTTGGAAGAAGCACTAAACATCATCCACCCTGCCGAAGCCGGCAGTGGCGTAACCAAGCCGTAACCCGCAAGACTAAAAAGCCCCCGTTGAGGTGGCTTTTTACGGCTTGCTAATCGGCGGTGCCCAGGCGACGGCCTGGAGCTGCCGAAGCCGGCAGGGGCAATACCTAGCTGTGAGCCGCACCGCTCCCGTTGGTCGGGGTGCTGGTCGGCAGTGCCTCTATCAAAACATATTTGCCCTCTTGCATAATTTAATTGCAGTGCGAGCGCGCACGGCGACCAGGCAAGCGCCTGGAGGCATTACTTAGCTGTAATCCGCTCAACTCACAAAGTTCGTTTCGCTGGCGCTCATGCCATAAACAAATTAATTGCAAATTAATCTTTATGCGTTAATATCATTTCCGCAAGCGTGAGTTACGCTTGCGGAGTGTAGAAGCTCCTTAACACAAAAAACTACTCCTCTTTTGGGGAGCTGCCGATATAAGCGTGCTTGCATGACGAATAAGGCAGACTGTTGTGTTACAGTTTCTACCTCCCCTCCTTGATTTTTCAAGGAGGTTTCTTTTTAATAAGAAATTTAGGAGTTTGAAACGATGAACTATAGAACCATTCAAGAAATCTGGCGGCAAGATATCGGCCCGCAATTAAGGCAAATCAGGCTAGAGAAAAAGCAAACAATCAGCTATGTGGCAGGGCAATTAAAATTTCCCGTCGATTGGGTTGATATAATCGAGTGCGGCGGTAAACTTTCCTTAAAAAAGTACTACCGCCTTATTGATTACTATGGCAAAAAAATCTATATCCAACTGATTGATTAACTGGTCAGCGACCAGGGCATTACTTAGCTGTGAGCCGCAAAGCTAAAAAAGCCGCTCCTCACAAAGCGGCTTTTTACGGCTTGCTGGCGTTCGTACCCTAGAACAGCTTAAGTATGCTCTGGCTGGCCTGACTTGCAAGGGATAGAGAATTTATGGCTAATTGTTGGCGGGTTTGCAGAGCCAGCATATTTGCACTTTCTTCATTCATATCCGCAAGTGTCAACTTATCCGCCCCTTCAGTCAATACATTTATCAAGCTCTCGGTGAAGTCTTGTCGGGTGGTGATAATGTTGTAATTATTCCCTAGCTCTGATGAATAATTGCGAATAGTATTTATGGCAGATGTCAGCTCCTCTATGGACTTATTGATATCTCCTTGGCTCTGCCACTCGAATGTCTTAAAGCCCAAGGCTTGAGTGCTCATGTCTTTGCCCTGCACTTCAAGTGCCGCAGTGTTTTCTTCATTGAATTTCACACTTAACTTATCTGTTTGCAGCAAATTTATGCCTTTATACCCTGCATCTTTTATCAATGCGTCATACTGATTGATGATTTCTTGATACTGATTGTCGTTGCCTCCAAAATCTTGAGTAATATCTTCCTTATCTCCTTCTATCTTCTTCGGTAATTCCCAGGCTGAGGTCGTTTCTACGTTCAGTTTGTCTTTTATGTTATCTGCTGTGATTGTGTTGGCTGTGGTAGCGGAAGTGTTTTCATCTTTATAATTTTCCTTTACCTCATACCAATCAACTTTTCCATCTTTTTCAAATGCTAATTTCGCTCCTGCTGCTATATCTAATATATTGGAGCCTTGGCCTCCATCATAAACATTGTAAATCTCCGCGGGAACAGTATTAAAATAAATATGAGCTGTTGACAAAATATTGATAGTATTGCCGCTTTCTACAGACAAACATAATCCATATTTTCTTGTTTCAATTTTTATATTTCCGGTGATGTTGATAGTGCCAGAATTATAAGCAAATATTCCGTGTCCACTTTGTCCAGAAGTTTGGATATTTATGTTATTCTTTATGTTAACAATAGCTCCATTCTGTGAACTTATCGCAGCTTTATTATCTACGGAGCTTAAAAACTCAGCGCAGATATCGACATCTCCAATATCTGCTTCTACATTTGTTCCACTTACATATATTGCGAAAGAACTTCCGGAAGGTGCACTGTTTTCGTAACTGACGCTTAAATCTGAAACTTCACAGCCATTTTGGGTGATGGAAATTAGATTTTTGACTGTATTTGCCGTTGCAGATATAGAAGAAAACTTGTTTGTATCAGTATCATAATTGCCAAAGTAGCCAATGCCGACTAATTTTTGATTTTCTTGCAATGTCAATCCGTCACTAGCGGA
>CASERH010000052.1 GCA_949290295.1 uncultured Pseudomonadota bacterium
GTGACCGACGCGCACTTAGCGAACGAGAGAGAGCTTAGTAAGCTAGAGGTTGAACCCGCCCGTCAGAATAAAGCAGGGCTTTACTCTGACGGAGAGTAACAAAAAACCCCATACTCAAAAGTACGAGGTTTTATGTTTTAATGGTGAGCTCGGGCTGGAGGCAAAAATCAGCCGATGCTCCGGCTGATTTTAACGACAGGCGACAGTTTGTTAGTTTGCGTCTTGGCTGACAAAGCCAACAAAGCAAACGTTACAAACGGAGTGACCGACGCGCGGTTAGTGAACGAAAGTGAACTTACCAAGCTAGAGGTTGGAACCCGCCCGTCAGAATAAAGCAGGGCTTTACTCTGACGGAGAGTAATAAAAAACCCCATACTCAAAAGTACGAGGTTCTATGTTTTAATGGTGAGCTCGGGCGGGTTCGAACCGCCGACCCTTTGATTAAAAGTCAAATGCTCTACCGACTGAGCTACGAGCCCTTATCAAAATATCGAGGCTATGTATAGAAGATAATAAAAGCTAAGTCAACTAAAAAAATAAAAAAAGTTAAAAAAATAAAAAATATAGTATATTTGTTAAGAATTATGTGTTAGGATTTCTCTAAAATTGTGATGATAACAGCAAAGAGGTTACTATGGAGAAGGATCTGAACAGCCAAGAGGGGACTTATGATATCCTGCAAAACGGCGCCGGAGAAATTCTGATAATGATACAACAACGCCGCGGCGGCCCTGAAAACCCGCGTTTTGTGTACGATGGAGGAGAGACGGCACTGCTGTATAGGAGTCGGGAAAGTTCTGTCTTTTTGGGCGGCATTAATGAAAATGCGCGCAACCCTCTGAAAGCAGTAGATGAGGTATTGGTTGCTGAGATAGACGGAGATGAAGTCGCCCGGGAATATGTTGTTCCGGTGCGTATTGTCCGCAATCTGAAGGCCGTTTTGAGCTAAATTATACACATTAGTTGATGTTATTGTACAATAAGGGCTTTAAAAGCCCTTATTTTTTGATATATTGGCAACAGGCGAAATCAGAAAGATAATTCTATGGTATTGCAACTTTTTCTAGGAATACTTATTGCCGCGATGGTCTTTTTATTGGTCAACCGCAATAAACGCCGTCGCCTTTGGCCAATCTTGATGTTGGGGCTTTTGGTGGTTTTGAGCGTGCTCTTTTTTGAGCATTATCGGCTACTTTCGGACAAGACAATGGCATACCAGTGGCTTTCCTATGAGGAGCTGCAGGCTAGATTTATCATTACCTCAGATGTCTTGCTGGGTAAGGCCTTGCAAATATTGTTGCCGTTGACAATAGCAATGCTATATCTCAATCTGATAAGTAAACGCGAAGAATATCCCCTCAATGCGGGAAACATCATGTTATTGTGCCTGGCCGCGTTTATACTGATGTTTTCTTCCCAAGATTTTATCCAACTGATGGCGGGTTCTTGCTGTTTTTCCATTCTAGGCTTTTATCTGATTAATGAAAACACCGCCAAAAACAAGTTTATTTTTTATAATTTTATAGCGGAAATGGCAATATTTACAGCCCTGGCGATTGTTTATGCCAAAACCGGCGACGTAAGATTAAACACGCTAGATGCGTTTGTGCGCAATGGTTGGCATAAAGATTTAGTCTCAATTTTGTTGATCATCGGTGTATTGATGAAAAGCGGCATGTTTTTGTTCCAAAATCAATTGCTTGATTTGCAAAAGTTAAGCTTTAACCGTATGTTATACGGGGCATTGTTTGTGGCACCGCTTTCCGGTCTTGTCCTGTATGTCAAGTTGCATCCGTTGTTTTTAATATCCCAGTATACGACCCCGATTTTATATGGCATTTTGTGTTGCACAGCTGTTTTGAGCCTGTTGGGAATGTTGTTTCAGGATAATATCAAGGCAAAAATATTATATTTTTATATGTTATTTTTTGCCTTTGCATTATTTGAGATTCATCGGGCTCCCGAAAATTTCGTGGCTCAAGTGATACCGATGCTGCCATCGGTGCTATTGGTTGGGTGGGGGCTGATGCTGGCATCTGTTTCTGCCTCGGATGAAGTATATGTTTCGCAAATGGGTGGGTTTGCTCGTGCTTTGCACTGGAATCTGCTCCTTACGCTGTTTGTGACAGCCGTTTTTATCGGCAGCGTTTTGCAAATAGAAAACACTTGGATGGTTTGGAGCTTTGCCGGTGTGTCTTTGTTTGCGTTGGCTGCGATTCTGCATGCCGTTTATTTGGGAAAGAACAATGCAGATGAAAAAGTCACGGCGCTGCTTCGCAATGCCGGATGGCTGTATGCTATACCGATTCTTGCTGGCTCGGCGGTGAGTTTCTATGCATTAAATACATGGCAAGCCCCTTTGTTTTGGGGAATGTTGGGCGGTTTTGTTTGCCTGTGGCTCTTGTTGCCGCAAAAATTAGTCAATCTTTTTGCAGAGAACGAAAGTTTGCAAGAGAATGACTGGCAGAGCACGTTATACCGGCTGATTATTGTTTCTCCACTGAGACTTTTGGGGCGGATTTTGTGGTTGGCAGTAGATTTT
Organism: uncultured Pseudomonadota bacterium; assembly: GCA_949290295.1. GTDB lineage: Bacteria > Pseudomonadota > Alphaproteobacteria > RF32 > CAG-239 > CAZU01. The sequence goes on from CASERH010000052.1 coordinate 2,543, forward strand.
GTGGTTATTGAGCGCAGCATCATTGGAACCCTCTCCGGCAGCATGGAGTTTTTAGAAAACGGTTTTAACAGGCTTCAAACCCAAAGCGGAAAAAACTACCTGATTCTAACATTGGTAGGGATAGCCTTGTTGTTATTAAATATAGGGATATATGTCCATGAGTAGCCCTTTTGCCTTATTGTCATTGATTGTGGCCTTGCCTTTCTTAGGCATGTTGTTTGTGCTGACCGCCAGAGATGAAGGGGCTGTGAAGGGGCGCAATGCGTTTAATGTCTGTATTTTTACAATTATAGCCAATATTATTTTAATTTGGCGTATTTTCATGATTTTAAACGAAAAGAGCCGAGAGCTTCAGCTCTTGGAAAAATTTAGTTGGTTGTCCACACCGAATATTAATATTGTTTTGGGAGTGGATACTTTGTCGCTACTGCTGATATTGGCGGTTCACTTAGCGGTCTTAATCGGGCTTTCGGGAGTAAGAAACAATTTATATAAGCAAAAATCGCTTATGGTTTTTACACTGTTGTTTTTAAGCATGGTGACAGGATTTTTTGTTGCGGCGGATATTTTTTCGTTTTATCTCTTTTTTGAGGCCATGTTAGTTCCCTTGTTTATGATTATCGGCATGTTTGGCGAGGTCAAAAAACAAGACCTGATATATCGCTTTTTCCTATATAATTTTATTGGCGCGTTAATATTGTTCAGCGCCACGATGTTGATTTATCACCACCAGGGCAGCACCACCTTGGAAGCCGTAAGCCGCCTGCCGCTCAAAGGAGGAATAGGCTTTTATGTTTGGGGTGCGGTTTGTTTATCCTTTTTATCAAGGATACCGATTTGGCCTTTTCATTACTGGATATCATCCATCAATTCAGGGATAAGAAATCCGCTGGCATTTGTGATCACGGCGCTGATGCCGCTAACGGCTATTTATGGCTTTATTCGCTTTTTGCCGCCGCACTTTTCATCAGGCATTGATAATTATGTGGTTTGGATGAACATCATCGGTGTTATCACCATGGTGTTTATTGCTCTGATAGGGTTTATTAATAAAGATGCGCAATACAAAATTTTCTCCTACATAACGGTATACTACATTATGTATCTGTTGGGCATTTTCACCAATGATGAGGTAATTGTATTTAATATTGGGTATTCATTATTTGGTTTTATCATTGTTATTTCAGCTTTGGAAGTGTTGTCTGGCTACATCATTCACAAAGAGGAAGAGGCCGAAAGTACATCAAGAGGATTTTTGTGTCGGGCACGAAAATTATCTTTTGTTTACTCTTTTATGACATTGGCCGCAGTAGGATTACCGGTCTCTGCCGTATTCGTAAATAATTTTTTGATATTATCAAAATTATTGGGCACCAACATCAAAATGGGAATGCTTTTGGTATTTGCCTTAGTTATCGCCGGGATGACATTGTTGCAGGAATTGTTTAGATTAAAAGACGATGATAAGAGTTGCCGCCTGGGTAAGAGTGACGATATTTCGTTGCCTTGGTTTTGGTTTATGTTGTTTATGACGTTTATTTTGTTAATGTCTTTTGTAAAGCCGTTGTGGTTTGTCATTAGCGAATAGGAGGAAAGATGCTGCAAAATTGGCTGATATTGTTGCCAGAATTGTCCTTACTTAGTTTTCTTCCCGTTGCCTGGTTGGTCAACCTATACCGAGAAAGCAAGACGGCCAAGACATTCTTCACGCTGAGCAAATATTTTCTTGGCGCCGCCTTGGTGTTCACGATTGTTTTTTACAACAAGAGCGTTTGGAGCGGCTGGTGGCTAAACAGCCGTTATTCCACTTTGTTTAAGGTCGCGGTGTATGCCGTTGCGCTGGTGTGGTTTTATTTTGCATCCAAGTGGTTTTTGAGCAAGAATCGCTCATCGGCCAAATTTTATAGTATTTGCATGGGCATGCTTTTAAGTTTTGGCATTTTGCTCTCGGCTCAAAATTTATTGGTGCCGGCGGTTTTGGTTCCGCTGCTGTGCCTTTTGACCTGGCGGTTAATTCCTCTATATTGTGATGATGAAAAGATAGAAGAAACCTCAAGGCTTTATATTCGCTTCTCTTTAGCCTTCTGGGTACTGCTATGGAGTGGTGTGCTGGTTTTGCGTTGGCAAACGGGTTCTTTTGAGTATGCGGATATTCGCTATATTTTTGCGCTGGAAGGTGAGGTAAACTGGCTGACCTATGCGGCAGTGGCGGCGATTATTGGAACCCTGTTGTTTATGATGGCGGCGGCTCCGTTCCATTTTTGGTTTGTGGGAGCATTGAGTGTCGCAATTTTGCCTGTTTGCGGTTTTCTGACATTAATACCGCCGTTTGTGTATTTATCTTGCCTTATCACGTTGATGACGGGAGTTTTTTCTCCGTTGGCGCAATCACTACAGTCGTTATTGTTTAGTTTTGCGGTTGTGTCTTTGTTTATAGGAGCTGTTTCAGCCAACCGCCAAAACAACGTCAGACGGTTATTTGGTTTTAGCACAACATATAACCTTGGTGTTATGTTACTTGGAATATTGGCATTTCACTCAAATTCTGTTGTCAGTGCATTTGTCTATACAATCATTTATGTATTGGCGATGATGGGTATTTATGCGGTTTTCTTGGGCTTCAAAAGTAAAGGGGATTACGTAAGCGACTTAGATGATATCTCCGGCCTTTCAGAAGCCAAACCCTACATAGCGGCGGCATTTTTGGTATTTATGATTTCGCTGATAGGGATTCCGCCGTTGCTTGGCTTTTGGGGCCGGTTGTCACTGATAAACACACTGGTTTCAGAAGAACGCTGGTCAGATGTTTTGATGCTGATGTTTGCCCTGGTACTGATGGCCAATGCCTTTTTGCAGATAATCCGAAAGATTTATTTTGAGCCTTTGCACCACGGTTTTGACCGCACGGATAAATCAATTTATATTTGTCTGTTTATAAATTTGGTTTTAATTCTGATTTCGATACTTAATCCTTCTTACTTGCTACATGATGCAGAGATAGTTCTGAGTGGAGTTTCACAATGACCAAGCTTGGAGATTGGTACTGGGAAGATTTAGACACAACAGGCAGCACCAATGATGCAGGGATTAGATTAAGCCAACACCCGGTGGCCAAGAAGATGGTCGTATCCGCCAAAGAGCAGACGGCAGGGCGCGGCCGCAGAGGCAGAAGTTGGTTAGGTTTGCCTGGAAATTTGTTTATGTCGTTGGTTGTTCCCGGCAGTTATCAGGATTTAAATCATATGCCGTTTGTGGTGTCTTTGAGCTTGCTGAAAGTGATAAAGGGACTAGCCCCTGATTTGGATGTAAAACTAAAATGGCCCAATGATGTTTTGGTTGCAGGCGGCAAAATATCTGGAATTTTGCTTGAAAAACCAGAAAATGAGTATATAGTCCTGGGCATTGGTGTAAACATAGCCGCGGCACCGAAGAATGAGCAAGAGTTGCTTTATCCGGTGGCGGGGTTAAGAGATTACGGCATAGAGATAGACCGTTGCCGTTTTTTAGAACTATATCTCAAAGAGTTTGATAAGACTATGTTGGCCTTAAGGTCGGCAGGTTTTGAGGCTATTCGCAAGGAGTGGCTGGCAAACGCAGCTAACTTGGGGCAAGAGATAAAAGTTAATTTGGAGCATGAAAGTTTCCAAGGTATTTTTAAGGGCTTGGATGAAAACGGTGGTTTGCTGGTGGAGCGAGACGGACGAGTTGAAAAGATTTATGCCGGAGATGTTTTTATAACAAAGGAAAAAAGAAGTTAATGGAAGAAAAGATTGAAGAAAATTTGCCGCCTTTTAAAGAAGATGGATTGTATTTTGTAGCCTTAGGCGGGGCAGAAGAAGTCGGTTTTAATATGTATGCCTATATTGTCAACGGCAAGATTTTGGTGGTTGATTGCGGCTATGGTTTTTTGAATGATGACTTTCC
>CASERH010000053.1 GCA_949290295.1 uncultured Pseudomonadota bacterium
TTGAGTGAGCAAAGCGTGAGCAAGCGAAACGAAACTAGAAAGCAAGTGCCCGACGCGCGGTTAGTGAGTGCGAAAGCACGAACTTACCAAGCTAGACGAGCCTCGTCACTCCCGCCATTTGTAAAGAGCCGTCGAAAGAGACGGCTCTTTAGTTTTAAAGATGTTTTTGAGGCGAGAAGGAGCGACCTCGGTCGCGAGCTCGAGGATAAAATCAACCGCTGCTCCGGTTGATTTTACCACAAGAGGCGTAAGCTTTCTTGCTTGAGTGAGCAAAGCGTAAGCAAGCGAAACGAAACTAGAAAGCAAGTGCCCCTGTGAAATAAAAACAATCAAAGTAATGATTGTTTTTATGAGCCAAGCAATGAGACTTAGTTTCGCTTGCGAATGGATATGAAGCTCAAGCGAAAGTTAGTCGGAATTGTCGCGCGACTGTAAAATCTCGGAAACCTCACGCGGCAATAAAGTCCATATACAGCAAACTCCCATTACCTCAAAGCAACATTTTCCTTGCCAAAAGAAGCTAAAGCAACTATCCTTACCAACAAAGACAAGGAGGGTGGCAATGAGCGAAAATAAAGAAGCGGAAAACAAACCGAGTTTATTGAAACGTATTATATTGTCAGCCCTAAAATCTCCGATTAATACAGTTTTATTGGTATTACTTTTATACTTTGGCCTAAAAGCTTATGCATTTGACGGCACCTTGCTTGACAAGCTGACAGCCTTTGGTGTTTTGGCATTATGGATGTTTTGGTTTATTGCCAAACATATGTTGATTATATTGATGCTGTTGCTTTTGCTTGGCGGCAGCGCCTATTTTTATTATGAATATACGCACCAGCAAGAAAAAGAATGTGAGAGAAATGGAGGGGAGTGGAACGACAAAGCCAAAACGTGTGAAGAAAAACAGAGCTTTTGGAGCTACATTGAAGAGCTATGGGCGGACTATAAAACAAAAAAGTAAAAATGATATTTGTTAGCGGAATTTTAAGGGCCGTTGTATTACCCTGGCAGGGATAAGAGGAGAGAACAATGGAAGAGCTGAAAAAGAAAAAAGGAATTTTAAGCAAGATAAAATCTCTGGTAGCCAAAACCGGGCGCAACATCATTTGGCGAGGCCGCCCCAAGGATAATGAGATATCAGAGAAGATAGCGCAAAAGATTCAAAAAAGCTCTTATGACTTCAGCATAATGAAGCGAAAAGACACTTTTACTCCGCCGTATTTAAGCTTAGCAGAACAGCTGCAGGTTGATGATGATCAGATTTTTAAGGCAGCGGCTTATAACATGGCCAATATTGCAATTTCCCGAAAAAAATATGCGCAAGACATTCAAAATATTTTCAATGACTATCTGCAAAAAGAGGGAATGCCTGAAATTCGCCGAGATTATATCAAGCAAAAACAACTAGAAATTATCAGAAAGAAAAAATAAAAAGAGCCGCCTGAAAAGGGCGGCTCTTTAGCAGGAGATGGCTATTTTTGTACCGGAGCGGTAATTGTTTTACCTTTGAGGTCATACTTAGTAACCTTAGCATTTTTGCTAGCATCCCCGATAACCTTTCCGATAGCTCCCTGAGCCAGCATAGCTTTAAGCTGAGGCTTAATCTTTTCATAAGTCAACGGTTTAGAATCTCTGGTGTCTTCAACCATGATAACATGGTAGCCGAACTGAGTCTTGACCGGTTTCTTAGAATATGTACCCTTTTTGAGGGCAAAGGCGGCATCGGCAAATTCAGGCACCATGGCTTCTTTGGGAAAATAGCCGAGATCGGCGGGTTCTTTGGAATACTCTTTAGCGAGTTTATCAAAATTTCCGCCTTTGTTTAGTTTTGCGATAACTTCCTTGGCTTTGGCCTCGCTATCAACCAAGATGTGCTTAGCCTTGACCTCTTTTTCGGATTTGAAAGATTTTTTATAATCGGCATAGACTTTTTTGAGCTGCTCATCATTAACCAACTTATCCACTTGTTGCTCAATATACACTTTTCTGGCCAGCTCTTCCTGCATAGCCTTAAGCTGTTTTTTATAGTCAGCAGATTCGGTGACTTTGCTTTCAACTGCGGCCTGGTAGACGAGCTCGCCGTCAACAAAAACATCCAAAGTTTTCTCATAGAAGTCGCCGAAAGGAACTTTAGCTTTAATCGCCGGGTTCATGTTATAGGCATCGCGAATTTCGGCAACGGTAATATTTTTGCCGTTAACCGTGGCGGCGATTCCGTCTTTTCCTTCGGCCCAAGCTTGAGAAACGCTAAGGAGCAAAGCTCCGCTCAAAGCCAAAACAGCATAATTTTTGTTCATCATAATCATCTCCTTATAAGAAATTGCATTCTGCTAAGTTTATATAATAAAATAAGCAAATATTCCAACTTTTTTTTAAGAGCGTTTATAACTTTGTATCAATCTATTGACTTCTTGGCAATAAAACACTAAATGTAGACTAATTAATAAGTTAGAATAAGGAATATTAGTAAAATGATAGGTAGCCTTGCGCGCAAACTTTTTGGCAGTGCCAATGATCGTTATATAAAAAGACTGTACAAAATCGTAGATAAAATCAATTCATTAGAGCCGACAATTACCCCGCTGAGTGATGAAGAACTCAAGGCCAAAACCGATGAGTTCAGAAAAAGAATTAAAGAAGGGGAAACACTAGACGAGCTCTTGCCCGAAGCGTTTGCCGTGGTGCGTGAGGCTGCTAAAAGGACGTTAGGGCAGCGTCATTATGACGTTCAGCTGATTGGCGGTATTGTCCTGCATCGCGGCCAAATTGCTGAGATGAAAACCGGTGAAGGAAAAACATTGGTGGCAACCCTGGCAGCATATCTAAACGCCTTGGAAGGCAAAGGTGTCCATATTGTAACGGTCAATGACTACTTGGCACGTCGCGACGCCGAATGGATGGGACAGGTATATAGATTTTTGGGCCTGACGGTAGATTACATTGTTCACGAGAAAAATGATGAAGAGCGCCGCGCGGCTTATAATTGTGATATCATCTATGCCACCAACAATGAATTAGGTTTTGACTATCTGCGCGATAACATGAAGTTTCGCCTTTCAGACATGGTCCAACGTCCGTTTAACTACGCGATTGTGGACGAGGTCGATTCTATTTTGATTGATGAGGCCAGAACACCGCTGATTATTTCCGGTGCGGCAGAAGATAGCTCTGAGAAATATATATTGGTCAACAAGATTATTCCGCAGCTGGTAGAAGGCGACTACGAAAAAGATGAAAAAGCCAAATCCGTTACATTGACGGAAGCCGGCATGACCCATATTGAAGCCTTGTTAAAAGAAGTCGGCCTGATTAAGGAAGGCGGGCTGTATGACATCGCCAATGTAAGTTTGGTTCACCACGTTAACCAAGCCCTGCGTGCGCACAAGATGTATACTCGCGATGTCGACTACATTGTCAAAAACAACAAAGTTGTGATTATAGATGAGTTCACGGGGCGTATGATGGAAGGGCGCCGCTATTCAGATGGTTTGCACCAGGCCATAGAGGCCAAGGAAGGCGTGCCGATTCAATCCGAGAACCAGACTTTGGCATCCATTACTTTCCAAAACTACTTCCGCTTGTATCCCAAGCTTGCAGGTATGACCGGCACGGCCATGACGGAAGAAGCCGAGTTTAATGATATTTATAATTTGACTTGTGTAGAGATTCCGACCAATCGTCCGGTTCAGCGTCAAGATTTGCACGATGAAATTTATCGGACCGAGAAAGAAAAGTACAATGCCATCATCAAGACCATCCTGGAATGCCATGCAAAAGGTCAGCCGGTGTTGGTTGGTACCACATCAATTGAGAAATCTGAGCTGGTGGCAGATTTGTTGCGCAAGGCCAGCGATGTCAAGTTTGAGGTCTTGAATGCCCGCCACCACGAGCGTGAGGCCGCTATTGTCGCTCAAGCCGGTGTATCTGGCGCCATTACCATAGCCACCAACATGGCCGGCCGCGGAACCGATATTCAACTCGGCGGTAACGTTGATATGCGTTTGAAAGCTGAGTTGAAAGGTGATGAGAGCGAGGAAGAAATCGCAGCCTTAAGGGAGAAGATAAAAGCCGAGGTTGAGGCCGATAAAGAGAAGGTCAAAGCAGCAGGTGGCTTGTATATTTTGGGCACCGAGCGCCATGAAAGCCGCCGTATAGACAACCAGCTGCGCGGGCGTTCAGGCCGTCAGGGAGACCCTGGAACATCAAAATTCTTCCTCTCTTTGGAAGATGACTTGATGAGAATATTTGGCTCCGAGCGGATGAGTGTCATGCTCCAACGCTTAGGCCTGCCGGAAGGTGAGGCGCTTGTCCACCCGTGGATAAGCAAGGCTCTGGAAAAAGCCCAGCAAAAGGTTGAAGAGCGCAACTTCGATATCCGTAAGAATTTGCTGAAATACGATAATGTCATGAACGACCAAAGAAAGGTTATCTACGAGCAGCGCCGTGAGCTGATGGAGGCAGATGATGTCTCAGAAACCATCACGGACATGCGTCATGACCAGCTTCGTTCAATCATTTACAATCGGATTATGTATGGCTCATCTCCCAAAGAATGGCCGACAGAAGAGATAAGACAAGACTTGGCACGTTTGTCGGGTGTTGACTTGCCGATAAAAGAGTGGGCTGCAGAAGATGAGATGGAGAGCGAGAAACTGGTAGAGAAGGTAATAGAGGAGATAGACGCCAGCGTTGCCGAGAAGAATGCTTCTGTTCCGACAGAGATTGTGCATTTAGTAGAAAAATCAATTCTGCTCCAAGAGTTAGATGCTTTGTGGAAAGACCATATTGCCACATTGGATTACATGCGCCACACCATCGTTTTGCGCGCCTATGGGCAGAAAGACCCGTTGAATGAGTACAAGAAAGAGGCCTTCAATCTGTTTTCAGATATGCTGAATCAGTTGGGAGAGAAGGTAACGTTTATCTTGTTGCGTACGGTTATTCAAAATAAAGATGCCAATGAGGTAGAAAATCAGGCTCCCAAACACAAGAATGTTCAAGCCATTCACGAGAGCCCGACATCTTTGGTTGGAGGTCGTTCTCAGGCAGCGGAATCAGAAGAAAAACAAACCCCGTTCCAATACAGCAAGGGGGAGGTTGATCCCAATAATCCGGCCACTTGGGGCAAAGTTGCCAGAAACGACTTATGTCCTTGCGGCAGCGGCAAGAAATATAAACACTGCCACGGCCAGGTATAAGCAAGATATAAGGCTAAAAAAGGAAAGCTCCTCGTTTTTGCAAACGGGGAGCTTTTTTGACAAAAAGATGTTGAAATTTCAGATATAATTTGCTAAAGCTAAAGAAAATAGCTATTTTTTTGTTTAATTAAAATGATACGATTATGAAATGGGGATTACTTATCGCCGAGCAAGTTTTGGTGCTTCTTGCAACCACATGCTTTCATGCATGGAGAAAACCGAACGTTAGTAAAAAAGGTTTCTATATAGGGAGATTATTCATCCTTACGGTTATTGTTGCCGCGATAAACATGGAGCTTAAATTATTTTCTGCCTCTATGTGGAATGGTTTTGCAGGACTTGTATGGAGTGCACTAACCATTTTCTTTATTGTTAAGGCATTTAAATCCTTAGAAAATACTAAAAAAACTAACCCTTAAAAAAATAAGCATTATGGAATGGGGAATAATTCTTATCCTAGGGGTATTGGTGTTTTTTGCCACCTGTTATCTTTGGGCAGGGCTGATGAGTGGTGACTTTAGCCTGATTCTTACTCTGGTTGGTCTGGTTTTGAGTGCCGGAGTTATTTATTGCCTGGTTGGGCTTTTTAAAGTTTCACTTGGTAACGGGTTTGTTGGGCTCGGGATCGGAATAGTGGTAGCTTTATTAAGTGCCGTAGGAGCAGAACAACTCAACAATGAGAGTGTTAGCGACTGGTTTGACTGGATGGACTAATGTCTTAGAAACAACGCCTTTGGTTCTTAAACCAAAGGCGTTGTTTGTGTTAATGCCATACAGACTACCCCCATTTTAATGGGGGTTGAATGCTCACGACGACGATGCTATAAGGAAGTATGGAAGTTGTACAAAGTCAGCA
>CASERH010000054.1 GCA_949290295.1 uncultured Pseudomonadota bacterium
TGCTTCCTTGTATCCCGGACTGCCGAAACAGCTATACAAGATTATGATGGATCTTGGTAACCGGTTGATGATGATACTTTTTTATAGAATTGTTTTTTTTCGCAGTTTTGATAAAAAAAAATTCCAAATAGTGTATTTTTTTGCGTACTTTTGAAATTTTTCAATGTATATATATAGAAAAGCCAACTTTTGAAATAACAAAAGCTGGCATTATTGCTGTAATAATAACTTCGGTGTTTTAGAACCCAGAAGTTTAATTATTTATCTTTAGGAAAAGGCCAGTTCCTTAGATAAGAGTTGGGATTTATATCATAGTTTCTCAACTCATGTCCAACAACAGGATAGTGTACTATACTATCATTTTCAAGCTTTACCATTTGAGGATAATTTTCTAATTTTTCATCAGGGTGAGCCGTCCTATTAGGAATAGTTTCAGCTAAGACTGCAGCTAATCTTGGAAGAAAAGATTCCGCCAATACTGTGTTAATAAAATTATCAGAAGCCCATGTTGGCACTTTATATTCAGGCTTATTGCGACACCATATTTCGCCATTAGGAAAACCAAGTAAAATAAGTTTTTCTTTAAGATTATATACTCTTGCGTCAGAATAAGTAACATTTCCATCTTTATCAACAAGTGGGCGTCCAGGGTGAACAGAACTCATACCGCTTATACTTCCACAATCGCTAGTGATAGTACTGGCAGGTTTATCCCAAGATTCTCTTTTATAGCGTCCTTTACGATCAGAACCACTTTTTGAACCATCCTTATTTTTAGGTTGATATTTTTCAGCATTATCCCAAGCCGATTTGCCAGTTGGAGTATGTCTTAACATTTCAACTTCTTGACGAGTTAGTTTAGGTATGGACCAATATCTATAGAAATAAATATTCTCGTCTGATGTAGATTGTTTTAAATAATTATATGGTAAGAAATGATTTGCTGAAAAATTATCTAAAGAAGGTAAATTTCCAATCGCATCCATTAGTGTAACTTGTTTTTTGAATGGTATAGGGAATTTCCACATACCTTTTTTAGAAGCAAGTAAAATCATACGCTCTCTTGCTTGTGGTGTGCCATAATTTGCCCCATTTATTTTGTCAATATTAACTTCATAACCAAGTTTTTCCAGTCTATACTTAATATACTCAGCAATAGTTTTTCCTTCCAGTATATGTTGTAAACCTTTGGGGCTTGCAGTCATATATGGAGGAACATTTTCTATCAAGACATAGTCATTTATGCTATCAACACCTTCAATTATATTTAGGATAGGAAGAAATAATTTTGTTCTTGGATCATTAAAATCTCTTTTCCCCGCAAGGGATATGGTTTGACATGGTGGCGTGGCAATTATGAGCTTGCAGGATTGTTTTATATGTTCTTCTATAATTTGTTTTTGTATGTCTTTATCAAACAAATCACCTTGGAATACTTTAACCGAAGGATAGACTTCTTTATACCATTGAACCCTAGGCTTTTCGTATTCCGCAGCAATGACATTTTTAACATGTGCATATTCCAAGAAATATTCATCAATTCCCACATTTGAACAAAGAGTTGTTGAGCGAATAGGAGGTAATTTCATAACTTCTTCTGGATAAGGCACATAATCCATATATACTGCTTCAGGATTATATGGTTTGTTATTCTCAGCTTTGTGTTTTTTTTTAATCATTTGGATAGCCATTGCTCTAGTTGGTATTTCTCTATTTTCCCAACCTTGCTTAATCGCAGCTTCAACAGCCCATTCTTGCAACATAGAAATTTTTTTAGCTTGTTCAGGGGTTAAACCATATTTTTGTTTTATTTCTTCAGTTTTGGTTTTATGTTGTTCGTTAACTTTTTTTAAATCCGTACGCATTCCCTGTCTTGTTTTTATTTGTTTGAGATTAGTGGATAATGTTAATTCAGCTCTTAAAACTAATTCACCGCATTCAATGGCTCTGTCTAACGCCATATTGTATATTTGAGGATTTAAACCTTGAGTAACATAGCGTGTTGCTATTTTTTTCATATAATCTCTTAATTTGGAACCACCATTGATATAGTTTGGCAATGCAGTAACATCAGTAGGTGGAATAGGGAGATTTACAGCAAGAATTGTTTTTATGTCTTTCTTTTCTTGTTGAGTTAAAACGACTTCTGGTATTGAATTTGCAACAGGTACTAAATCTTTCATACTGTAGTCTCCTAAAATAAAAACCTTTTTCCATAATAAAACTATGTATTTAAGAAAAAGTAAAATAATTTACTGAAAAACAAGATGAAAAGATTTTTATCTCACGCGTTATAAGGGGCTAGTTGAAAAAATAGCTTTTTTTTGAAGAGATACTGTCTAAGCAGAAAAAATTAAGAGAAAAAGGAAAGCCAAGATGAAACGGTCGTCCTAGCTATATCCTGCTTATTTTAGCAAAATAAATCGTCGTCAATGTCAAAAACTTTCATTTTAAGCAAGTTTCAAACCGAATTTTGATAAAAAATAATCCCAAAACGACAAACTGTATTCGAACTGGTTAAGTTATTGAAAAATAAGTATAATTGCAAAAGTTGGTTCGTATAGACAGTAAAAAAGGCTTGTTTTGAAAACATATCATACGAACCGCAAAAAATCATTAAAAAACAAGAGGTTAGACATAAAAATCTAACCTCTGTTCAGTCTGGCTGGGGTGGCTGGATTCGAACCAACGAATGTCGGCACCAAAAGCCGATGCCTTACCACTTGGCGACACCCCATTCGTTTGCTTTGATATATGTAGAATAAAAAAATTATAAACGCAAGTCTTTTTTGTGTTTTTTTGTGCTTTTTTATCTTTGTGACTGCTATGTCATCAGTTTTTTCTTATTTTACAATCTATTATCCATTGCTTTTTTAATTCTTTTTTTTCTTTTTTCGTGTTATTATATAAGTAGATTGTTTCATGGAGGGTGATGATGAACTGGAAGCAGAAGGCTAAAAAGTTGTACGATAAGGTTGCTCATGGTGTGATGCGCTATACCGCTCCGCTGTTGATGATGTTGCCTAGTTTTGGTTCTGCCAGGTCTGCTCCTAATGAAAATAAAGATGACATTCCTTTAAATACTAAAAAATATGAGGCAACGATTACTCAGGATGCGGCAGAAAATTCAGCGAATTTTCATCCTATGCTTTATAATCCTGAGGTCTACCAGGATATCAGTTATCTTGATATGGAAAAAGTAGCGGAAAAAGTCTCACAGATGACTTTGGGTGAAGTTTTGCAAAAAGGGCTTATCTCTCAGGCGCAGCTCCAGGCTTATCAGTTCTCGACTGAGGATTTTGAACAAATGGAACAACGTGATTTAGGGGATAAGCTTGAAAATGTTTTGCAGAAAAGATGCAAGGGAAATCCTCAAGGCGATTGTCTAGCCGGGGTGCGAGAAGGGGCTGCTAATGCCTGGGGAATTAATGTTTATACCCCCTCCGGATTGGCTAAGGATTGGCCAAAAAGTGTGGCTAAAAGTAAGATGCCTGTTGTTTTTCTTGGTAAGGTTATCGTTAAAGAAGGAAAAAACGGAAAGCTTGTGGACCTTGGTAATATTAAATTGAAAGATTTGTTGTCTTTGCCGGGAGCCATTGTCGTTATTGACGGAAATAAACAACCGGCCGGACATGTTTCTTATGTTAAAAGAAAAAGAGATAAGACTGGTAAACGAGTGGCTACTATCAGCTTATGTGACGGGCGCGAGAATTATGAAATGGTGGTTAATAAAAAAATCGGCGGTGGAAAGAGGCATTATGGAAACATTGTTACGGTCATGATGCCAAATGATGTGCAACTTTCTAAAGGATTGGCCGAATATGTGGTTCAGAAGATGTTGGAGCGGACTTCCAATGCTGTTGAGCTTTGTGCTATGATTAGCCCGCAAGAGGATATTTTACACAAATATCTTAAAAATCCATATGATCAGATAATGACAGACTTTTCTGAGCAGTCTATTCTTGCTCGGCTGAATAGGGTAAAGGCAAAGGAGCAGGAACACAACAAAAAAATAGAGCCAGTTGAAAGAAATGTTGCTCAAGCACAAACTAAAAAAGGCAAAACGGGAGTTAGCAGTAAGATCGGAGCCAGGTCTGTGGTTTCTCGTCAATTAGGGCGTTCTTAAATTCTTGCCTCTCTTGAATAGGTGTTAAAAGCTATTAAATAGAGCCTATGTTTTGAGGTTAAAGAGAGGCTTTAATGAAAAAGTTTGGAGCTGTTTTAGCAGCTTTTTTGCTATTATCTGATTTTGCAGAGGCATATGAAACTCCCGGAATGTATGCTAATTTTAAACGGGTGGGGTTGGATCTTGGAACCAGCAAGGTCAGTAATTATCAGGAATATGAAAATTCTCCCAATACGGCTATTAACCAAAACACGCAAGGGGTTCTAAAAGGTGTGTTTGATTTTGCCTTTGAGTATGAACAGCCTAAATATCGGTTTGATAATATGGTTTATGCCGAATATGGCAAAAGCCGAATTTATGGAAACCCTGGGCGAGATAAGTATACGGAAAATGCCGATGAGTTGCGCCTGACCAGTGAGTATATCTATAAAATCTGGCACTTTGATAATTTGGCAGATATGGGGCCTTTAGCAAATGTTTCTTATCAGACAGAGTTTACTTCTGACAGCCAGGCCAGGCGCAGAAAAGTGCTGCAATCCATGCAAGGCTTGAAAATGATAAACGGAACAAAAGGTCTGACGGATTTCCATTTGGCCGTGGTGGAGGATTTTGACTTTACTTATGCAAAGGAAGATACCAAAACGGCTTGGCAAATCGGTTTTACCTATAAATATCCTTTTTTGCAAAAATATCGGTTTGAGTTTGAGAGCTATTATCGGGATTATCTTAGCTATTCTCGTTATGAGCCGACAGATTTTAGATATGAATTCTTTGCCATTGCCAAGCTAAATATAATGGTGGCGGATAAATTTTTTGTTGAGCCTTATGTATCTTATTTTAGGGCGGAAGACCGCGAGCACAATAAGGCCGGATCTAACCTTATGTTTGGTGTGGCAGCCGCATTTACGGATGTTGTAAGGCTGTTTTAATTTTGTGGAAAAGTCCTCAGTTATTCTGGTCATGAGTTAGAAAAAAAGATACAATTTGACTTGGTATCAAATATAGTTAGTAGAGGACTAATGAGTGGAATCAGCTTAACCGCGTCAATGCGGTCGAATTTGCTGAGCCTGCAAAATATCAGCGGGCAGGTTTCCTCTACCCAAAATAAACTAGCGACGGGAAACAAAGTAAATTCCGCCATAGAT
>CASERH010000055.1 GCA_949290295.1 uncultured Pseudomonadota bacterium
TCGGAGAAGAGGGTTCGACTACAAGCGAAAGGCGAGCGGGAGCGCGCCGGTGAGCCTTGGCGAATGAGCGCCCGTGCAACTCAAGCGCCAGCGTAGAGTAATCCCTCCCTATTTGTATTATATAAAAATCCCTTGTCTTGCTCTGAGTTTTGTTGTACCAATCAACTTATCAGTTTCCACAACTTAAGAGAAAATTTATGAACAGATGTGCCTGGCTCAATATTCATAATCCTCTATACGTTAAATACCATGACGAAGAATGGGGCATTCCCCAGCATGATGATACAAAATTGCTGGAGCTGCTTATTTTGGAGGGGTTTCAGGCAGGGCTTTCGTGGGAATGTGTTTTGAATAAAAGAGAGGCTTTCCTCAAAGCTTATGATGACTTTAACCTGACAAAAATTCTTCATTATGATGATGCCAAAATTCAAGAACTTCTATCAGACCCCAATATTATTCGTAACAAATTAAAAATTGTTGCCAGTATTGACAATGCTCGCATCTTTCAAAAAATAAAAAACGAGTTCGGTTCTTTTGATGCATATATTTGGGGGTTTACCAACAATAATGTTATTATTGAACCTTATAACCTGCGGACAACGTCACCTCTTTCTGATGCCATTTCTAAAGACTTAAAAAAACGTGGCATGAAATTTGTCGGCTCCACTATTATCTACTCTTACCTCCAGGCTATCGGCATTCTTAATGCGCACGGAGAAGAATGCGACTTTTCTAAGAAATAAAAGACTTTGAACTTTTTTATCTTCCTTTCGTTTTAGTGGGTAGAAACAACTTATGAAATGAAAGGATTATGCCATGAAAAAGTTTTTGCTCTGTCTGATAGCTTTATCTTTGCTGGCGACACCCGTTGCCGCAAAGCCCTTCCATCGGCCGCACCACCGCCCGGCTCCAATTGTTATTCACAAGCATCATCATGGTGATTTTGGAGCTCCGTTATTGGCTCTTTCAAGTGGGATTATCGGGTTTGCCATTGGCGCCTCGACCACTCCGCAAACACAAACAGTGTACTACACCCCGGCTGATGATAAGCAATGTTTTGCCGTTGTTTCAAAATCTAGCGGAACAATCACCCAACAATGTGTCAGCGGCAGCAACCAGGTCTTGTATGTGGACTAAAAATTTGCTTGCTTTTTAATCATTTTGAGGCTAATCAAAAGAGGTGTTGCCGGCGTAGCTCATCAGGATAGAGCAACAGTTTCCTAAACTGTGGGTAGTGGGTTCGAGTCCCGCCGCTGGCGCCATCTTTTTCAATTAAAACCCCGCCTTTAAGGCGGGGTTTGTCTTTAGCGCTCACTTGCTAATTTCTCAAGAAATCTTATTTGAATATCGGCTATCTTCAAAACCGAATCGATTTCAACATATTCGCCTTCTGCGTGCATGCCATCGCCACTGCCCGAATGCATGATAACGGTGGAACCTTTGACGGCAAATTCTCTTGAATCGGTGGCGCCGCCCTCATATTCAAAACTCAGCGGGCGACCTAATATATTCTCGGCAAAAGCTTTATAATCCAAAATATAAGGATTATCCTCTCTCATCACAACCGGGGTTGATGATGAAACTATTTTATACTCACAGCCTTTGGCCATGGCCTTGTCTAATTTGGCTTTTAAGTCCTCTACACTACTGTTTTCGGTTAGACGAATATCACATAGAGCCTCACAATAATTGCAAATGACATTTGAAACCTCACCACCATTGATTTTGGCTACGTGCAAGGTATCTATCCACTTGTCTTTGGGCTGCTTGCCGTCTTTTGAATAATAGGGAAAAGATTTGCGTAAGTTATTTATGGTTTCAACCATTATCTCATTGGCATCCACTCCTTCCCACGGACGAGAGCCGTGAGCCGCCTGCCCTTTGGCAATCAGCTTCACAAACACGGGGTTTTTGCATTTGACTATGAGCTTACTGATATCACCGCCGACATCATTGTCCAAAACTATTGTCGATTTTATTTCCGGGTGGGCGGCCAAAAATGCTTGTGTCCCCTTGCTGCCTTTTTCTTCATCTGAAGACAATATTACCCCAAACTTTATCGGTAATTTATTTTTCAAAACATGCTCCATAGAATTTAGAGCCACCGCTGCAAAAGATTTCATATCCAATGTGCCGCGCCCATACATCTTACCATCCCTGATTTGCGGTGTAAACATCTCTTCTGAGGCGGCAACCACGTCTATATGCCCCAAAACCAAAGCATCAAAAACCTCTGCATCAGTGTTTCTGATGAATATCACCGGCGCTCCCGCTACTTCATCAAAAACATCTATCTTGGCATCCGTGCCGGTAAAAAGAATTTTTATATAGTCCATAACCTGATTGATTTCTTTGGCATTCCCCGTTTCTGAACGAAAACGGATTAAATCTTGTGCAACTTGTATGATGTCCATAAAAAATTCCTTTCTTTTCTTATTTTTTTACAATTTATTCACTTAATACTGACATAATAAGGTCAACAAAATAAAAAAAGATTAAAAAGGGGGCAAAATGAAAAGTTTATTTATGGCAGCGGCTCTATTGCTTTTCTCTTTTGGCAATGCTTCTGCCCAGAATCTGATTGATGACGGCGAGACCGGGCTTGCTATCCCGCGCTTTGCCTCTCTGCGCTCTAATCATATTAATGCTCGCTCCGGCCCGGGTGCAAGATATCCGATTGAATGGGTATATATGCAAAAATCTGCTCCGGTCGAAATTATCGCCGAGTTTGAATTGTGGCGCAAAATTAAGGATTGGCAAGGTTCTGAAAGCTGGGTGCATAAATCTATGCTGACCGGAAAGCGCTTTGTTAAGGTCATCACCCCCGGTGAGAACAATATCTATGCCAAAGATGACTACAACGCAAAAGTTATTGCCAAGGTTGAAGATGAGGTTGTCGGTGAAATTAAAAAATGCCCCGTCAACACCAACTTTTGTCTTGTTCAATTCGACAGCATTGACGGTTGGATGCCGAGACAAAATCTTTATGGAATCTACCCTGACGAGATTATTGATTAAATTAATATTCTTTCAACTCCCAAACACCGTCCTTGAAACTCAACTTAAAAAGGGCGGTGTTTTTCATGGCAGAGGGTTTGTGCCCAAAATTCATCAGCAAATAGCGAATCGAACTCCCATGCGAGGCTATACCTATCACCGTTTCTTTGGTTTTCAACAGCTCATCTAAAACTTTCAGCATCCGCTCTTGCATCTGCCGTTTGGTCTCGCCGCCGGGAAACCCTATATCCAAAGTTCCGCCTTCTTCATACCAGGTGGCAAAAATCTCCGGATATGCTTTGGCAATGTCTGTTTTTAACATTCCCTCAACCTTGCCAAAGCAACCCTCTCTTAAATCCGGAATTATTTTAAGCGAAATATTCAACCTCTCAACTACTATCTCTGCCGTTTGCAAAGCTCTCTTGAGCGGGCTTGAATAGACAATTTCCAACCCTTTATCTTGCAAGAAGTTGGCAAGCTCATGCGCCTGGACCTCACCTGTCATGTCCAAAGGCATATCTATTCCACAGCCCTGCCAGCGCCGCTCTTTGTTATATTCTGTTTCTCCATGACGGAAAATGTAAAAAACTTTTTGCATTATTTCTCCCTTACCGGAATCCCCGGGAAAAGCATGGCCGCTACTTTTTGATAATGCTCATTCCAGTTGCTGACCAAAAATTTATAATCACGGTTGCGGCTCAGGCAAATATCTATCTCTATATGTCTTCTCAGATAATCTGCCAATTTGGCTCCCATCAGCTCATCTTGAGATATTATTCTGACCTTTGGTAGAGCCTCTCTGAAATATTCTTTTAGCAATGGATAGTGTGTGCACCCCAAAATAAGCGAATCCACATCTTCAAACTTTTTAGCATATTCTATTGCTGATTTTTTAGCCTCTACAAAGTTATCTGCCTCAATAAACGGGACCAGCTCCGGTGCGGCAATTTCTCTTACCTCCAAATCCGGTTTTATCTTGTGCAATTCCTGCTCATAAATATGAGAGCGCACAGTGGCATTGGTGGCAACAACCCCCACTTTTTGCGCATTGTCAAGCAAGGCCTCCTCAACGGTAGGAATAACCACGCCCAAAACTTTAACATCAGGTGCAAAAGAGGGAATAAAACGTTGCTGCAAATAACGCAAAGCAATTGAAGTGGCTGTGTTGCAGGCTATTATTATCAGGCCACAATTTTGTGAGATTAAAAACTTTATAGCTTCTATCGTGTAACTTAATATTTGGCCCGATGTTTTTTCTCCATAAGGCAAATGCTCGGTGTCACCGTAATATACATAGTCATATTCCGGCAAAGCGTTTATGAAAGCCTTTGTCACCACTAGTCCGCCCAAACCGGAATCAAATACGCCAATTTTCATCAGACCTCTCTTTTCTGGCGCTGATGATATGTTTTTTTATTCAATTTGGCAACAGATTTATCAAATTCAGCTCCAGCCATACACCAAACCCCGCACAAGGCGGGGTATTAATTTGCTGTGTGGCTGGTTTGGGCGGGCGCTTCGCACTCCGCCGCCTGGCGGCCTCCCTTTGGTC
>CASERH010000056.1 GCA_949290295.1 uncultured Pseudomonadota bacterium
GCCGACCCAAAAGACCACTTGTACAGGTATTGAAATGTTCCGCAAGTTGTTGGATGAAGGAGAAGCCGGCGATAACATCGGTGTATTGCTGCGCGGTACTAAGAGAGAAGAAGTTGAGCGTGGACAAGTATTGGCAGCTCCCGGCACCATTACTCCGCACACAGACTTCACTTGCGAGTGCTATATTTTGACCAAGGAAGAAGGTGGACGTCACACACCGTTCTTCTCAAACTATCGTCCGCAATTTTATTTCCGTACCACGGATGTAACCGGTGCAATTGAGTTGCCGGAAGGTACCGAGATGGTAATGCCTGGCGATAACATTCGCATGACAGTAAAATTGATACACCCGATTGCAATGAACGAAGGCTTGCGCTTCGCTATTCGTGAAGGTGGACACACTGTTGGAGCAGGTGTTGTATCTAAAATCTTGAAGTAGTTACGAGGAAGCTCAGTATTTGGGCTTCTAGCGCAAAAAACTGCAGAACGGTCGAAATTCATGTACTATAATGTACACTAGAATTTCGACCGCTTTGTTTTTCACGCTATAATCCTCAAATCTTGAGCTTTTAGAAAAGTGCCACAGGGTAAGAGAAGTGTGGCGATTAATCGCAAAAATTAGAAAGAGCTGAAAATTCATGTACTATGATGTACACTAGGATTTTCAGCTTTTCTATTTTTGCTTCTACTCATCTCAATTATCGAGTTTCTACAAGTGCCTTGTGTGAAGTTTTAGGGGAGCTTAGGAGATTTTTTACGTTATAAGCCGCAAATCTTGAGCTTTTGGGAGCGTGTCTCTTAAGAGAGGGCGGGGGTAATCAAAAAATACCAATTAACAGGTTGATATTTTGAAAAATTGTAGATATAAGAGATTCATTAAAAACAAATTCTTATGTCTAACCTCTAATTCTTGCTATTATGACTGTAAATCTTGAAACATTTATGTCGTTGCTTGATCAACGCGGAACAATGACTGAAAAAGATTGGTGTCGGGCGGTTATGCGTCTTTGCGTGGAGTCTGCATATTGCGACTCTGATTCTGATGTCCCGCCTGCTGATCCCGGCGATGTGGTTGCACTGGCGCCTCTGTATCAAGAGGAGGCTTATCGGAGAGCTTATCGGCGGGCTTTGGGGGCCGTTGAACAGGCTGCCAAAACTCCGATTGAAATTGAGGAAGAGCATTTTAGACGCATCTTTGCTCATCTTGTTGATTTGCGAAAACAGCGGGAACAGATCCCATTTTATCGTTTCAGACGGCGATGTGTATTGGCCAGAGTGATATCTTCGGCAGAAAAAGTTGATACACACAGTGTGTTGTCTTTTCTGCGCTCGACAATGACCTCTAGCAAAACATTTGAACGCCTTGGAAAAAACGTTGTTTATGCCTGCTATGGTTCTAAAAAATCTTAAAACAAGACGCCATGAAAAAACTAATCATTTGCCTGGCGGTTTTGTCGGCAGTTTATACTGTTTGTGCCTTGTTTCATATCGGCACCGGTGTTTATCCCGAAAAGCTTTCAGCCTGCGGAATGGTTGTTGTAGACAGTCTTTATGGGCAGAAATATTTTGATGGGGAGCATTGGCTGGTACGCAACAGGGCAAGAACTTCCCGGGGGGATTTGGTCCTTGCCAGTCCAAAAGATGTGGGAACTGTTAATCAAAAACTGCAAAACGGGCAGACTTATCATCTTTTTGAGGTGCAGGGAGAGCATATCGGATATCAGACATATCTGATGTCTTCCGCTCCCGATATCGAGGCGGTGTACCTGCGTGACAACAATGATGATATGCGCGCATTTATCGGATTGATCCTCTTTTGTGGCTTTTGGTTTATGGCTACAAGGTGGGATAAGTGGTTCTGATTGTTAAAAATCCTGCACAAATTTGTGCAGGATTTTTATTTATGTTGAGTCGGGCAAAAAATATGCTATGCTTTTGCTATCTTGTTGTTTGGGGTAAGTGTAATGAAACAAAAAATTAAAACTATCGGCATGGTCTCACCTTCGGTTATGCTTTCCGAAGTTGGTTTGCAAGAAGATAAATGGCTGCCATATTTGGAAAACTTGGGGCTGAAGGTTTTGGTGGCGCCCTCTGCTTTGAAAGGCAAGCGGCAATATCCTTTTTGTGCAAGGGAAAAAGCTCGTGATATCATGGAAATGTACCAAAATTCAGAGGTCGATGCGTTAATGTGTGTGCATGGCGGGGCAGGAGCTTTACGCGTTTTAGAATATCTTGATTATGATGTGATTGCAAAAAATCCTAAACCAATCATCGGGTTTAGTGACAATACTTCTTTGCAATTGGCGGTTTATGCCAAGACAAAAAATCCGTTTGTGACCGGGTTTTCTCCGGCTTATGAATTTAGAGAGGGCAAAATATCGCCTTTGGTTGATGAGTGCTTCTGCAAAATTTTGGCTGGAGAAAGGGTTGTTGCTCAAAGTGGAGAAACGGTTAACAACGGTGTGGCAGAGGGGATTTTGCTCGGAGAGTGTTTGAGCACCATCAGCGACTTGAGCGGCACACCGTATTATCCTGATTTGTCAGGCTCTATTTTATTGATAGAAGACGAATGTGAGGTTTCTTATAAGTTGGGCTTGATGCTTACTCAGTTGCGCTTGAATCCATCTTTTAAAAAAGTTAAGGGAATTGTGTTGGGGCGTTTTTCTGATTGCCAAGATCATCCGACGCAAGGAAGCGTAGAGGAAGTATTGGCAGATTTTTGTGCTCAGGTAAAAGTACCAATGATTAAAAATTTTAATTTTGGGCATTTTCATGAGCGGTTTGTGCTGTCCGCCGGTGTGAAGTATCGGTTGGATGCAGATAAGTGTGAATTGAGCCAGTTGGCGGGTTTATAATAGAAAAGGGAGCATAAAGCTCCCTTTTCTTAGTATAAATAGTCTAAGGCTTCTTTTGCAAAATATGGAATATCAGGCACGATGTTTCGAAAGTCTTCGATACTTCCACGGGTTAGACCATTAGAGGCAGCGTGAAGATTTTTTATGTAGAAAGCTCCATGCTCTAACAATGGGCATCCCAAAAGACTTAGAGCTTCTTGTCCTGCAATGATTGCTATTGTGTCGAAGCCGTTGTTGTCAGCGTTTTGTCGTACTTCCTCCAGAAAAGAAGACGGTCTGAGAATGTATGTACTCATCAGGCGCTCATCTCTGACTAAAATTTTGCTGTTGCACCCCTGATTTAGGGCTAAAGCAGAAATGTAGTCGCAGCTTCTGGTTGAGTGGATAATAGCATCAATTTCTAATGCTTTTCCTACTGCTATTAGGGCTCGGTAATCTTGATGGTAAATCATGTACTTGCCTTTATCCCACATGTAGGAAAGATGGCGAAGAAAAATAATTCGTTTCATAATTTTAGATGCTTAATTTAACGCGGTGACCCTAAAACTTTTTTGTCTGTTTGTCAAGTGCGAGAAGGAGGTGAAAGGTGTCGAGGATTTTTTATAAAAAACTCTTGATTTATGTTTCTTTGTACTATATAACTCAAAAAGATTCGTTAGGGGTATAGCTCAGTTGGTAGAGCATCGGTCTCCAAAACCGAGGGTCGTGAGTTCGAATCTTACTGCCCCTGCCAATAAAAAAGGTCACCTTTTAAGGTGGCCTTTTTTATTGGCAATAGAGGCGGTTTAGGTTCGAACTCACGAGAAAGTGAGTTTGACAAGGAGGTTAAGGCACACGGGGTGTGCCGGTCGGCCAAGCCGATAACCGATGCAGCAACTTAGGGCTATGGCCCTAAGTCATCGTCTGCCCCTGCCAATAAAATAACCGTCCGAAAGGGCGGTTTTTTATTGGCATTTAGAGGCAGTTAGGTTCGAACTCATGGGGAGGTGAGTTTGACTACAAGCGAGAGGCGGGCGGGAGAACGCCGGCGACCGAAAGGTCGTGAGCGCCCGTGCAACTCTAGCGTTAGCGCAGAGTAATCTTACTGTCCCTGCCACTCAAGATGAAGACGCTTTAATGCGTCTTTTTTTATTATAATTCAATAAGTTAATTAAGTCCGTGTAAGGTGTCGTTATAGACATCAGTTTCCGTTTGTTACACGGACTTTCATTTCTAAGTTTTTTTATTTTATAAGTGCTTAGCTAAGTGGGAATTCTATTAGGTTTCGGGATATTTTTGGTTTACAATAAAGGATCTTTCATTTACAATATGTCTTAGTTGAAAAAGGGGAGTTTTAGGATGTCAATCTCAATAGAAGATGCAGAAAATATGGTTGATAATGTAAGGAAAAGGTGGATT
>CASERH010000057.1 GCA_949290295.1 uncultured Pseudomonadota bacterium
AGACATGAGCACTCAAGCCTTGGGCTTTAAGACATTTGAGTGGCAGAGCCAAGGAGATATCAATAAGTCCATAGAGGAGCTGACATCTGCCATAAACTCCATCCGCAATTATTCCTCAGAGCTTGGCAATAATTATAATATCATCACCACTCGCCAGGACTTCACCGAGAGCTTGATAAATGTTTTGACTGAAGGGGCGGATAAGTTGACACTTGCGGATATGAATGAAGAATCTGCCAATATGCTGGCCTTGCAAACCCGTCAACAATTAGCGATTAACTCACTCTCACTTGCAAGCCAGGCCAGCCAATCAATCCTTAAATTGTTCTAAGGCACGAACGCCAGCACCCCGACCAACGGGAGCGGTGCGGATTACAGCGAAGTAGTGCCTACGGTCGCTTGACCGTTTAATAGCTCTAAAAATTCTTCTTCACTTAAAACGGTTATGCCTAGCTCGGCGGCTTTGGCCGCTTTGGAGCCTGCATCTGCCCCTTGCACAACATAGTCCGTGTTTTTGGAAACAGAGCCTGCAACTTTGGCGCCGGCATCAAGAGCTTTGGCCTTGGCCTCAGAGCGTGTCATCTTCTCTAATGTTCCGGTAAAGACAACAGTCTTTCCACTCAAGGGAGAATCGTAGTTGGCAGTATCAACAAAGTCTTCAACCGTGATTTGCTCTAACAAGCGGTTGATGATTTCTATGTTGTGCGGCTCCTGAAAAAACTCCACCATGTCTGTTGCCATGGAGGCACCAACGCCATCAATAGAAACCAGTTTGCCGGTTTCTTTGTTTATCATGTCTTGCATGAAATGTTGAAAGCTTCCATAGTTTTTGGCCAACAACAGCGAGGTTGCCGCGCCGACTTGGCGAATCCCCAAAGCATAAATAAAACGTGGCAGTGAAATTACGCGCTTGGCGTTGATGGCCTTAAACAAGTTTTCAACCGATTTTTTGCCCCAGCCCTCTTTTCTTTCCAAATGTAGGCCGGAGCCTGCAGAAAATAGGTCATCGCCGCCTCGGTTGCGCTCTTCTATCGTGAAAATATCGGCCGGTGTTTTTAAGATGCCTTCTTGGTAAAAGTCTTCAATGATTTTATCTCCAAGTCCGGTGATGTCAAAAGCGTCTTTGGAGACAAAATGAATCAGCCTTTCTTTGGCTTGGGCCGGGCAGCTTAGGCCTCCGGTGCAACGGCGGACAGCCTCATCAACTTCACGAATGGCATGCGCACCACAAATCGGGCAGGTGGTGGGAAATTCAAATTCTTTGCTTGTTTCTTTGCGCTTTGGCAAAATAACCTCAACAATTTGGGGAATAACATCGCCGGCGCGTTGCACCACAACCGTATCACCAATGCGAATGTCTTTGCGTTTTATCTCATCTTCATTGTGCAAAGTGGCGTGCGAAACAATTACTCCGCCGACATTGACGGGTTCCAAATCTGCCACCGGAGTCAGTGCGCCGGTGCGCCCGACCTGAATTCTGATATTGTTGATGGTTGTCAGCGCTTGTTCTGCCGGAAATTTGTGTGCTACCGCCCAACGCGGGGTGCGGGTTAAAAAGCCCAGGCGCTCCTGCAAGGCTATGGAGTTAACTTTGTAGACCACGCCGTCAATATCATAGGGTAGTGAGGCCCTGATTTCCATCAGCTTTGCAAAGCTTTTTTCTATGTCTTTGATATCCTGGCAAAGAGTGTTGTTGGGGTTGGTTGGAAATCCCCATTCTTTGAGGTAATCAAAAAAGTTTGCCTGAGAATCCCAAGGGCGTTTGGAGACCTCGCCCCAAGTATAAGCAAAAATACTCAGCTTTCTTTCGGCCGTGATTTTGGGGTCAAGTTGGCGCAAAGATCCGGCTGCGGCATTGCGCGGGTTGGCAAAAGTTTTTTTGCCTTCAGCCTCATACTTTTGATTGAGGGCAAAAAAGTCGGCTTTGGCCATATAGACCTCGCCGCGAACTTCCAAAATTTCCGGCGCATTCTCAATTTTTAAGGGGAGTTGGCGAATGGTTTTCAGGTTTTCGGTGATGTCTTCGCCGGTTACACCGTCACCACGGGTGGCTCCTTGTACGAAAATTCCGTTTTCATAGCGGGCGGAGAAAGACAAGCCGTCAATTTTGGGCTCACTCATAAAGGGAATATCTTCAGAGGTGTTTAAGAATCGTTTGACACTTAAGATAAAGTCTTCAACCTCTTCTATTGAAAAGACATCAGCCAGTGATAGCATCGGAAATCGGTGAGTGACTTTTGAAAAACCGCTCTTTACCGCTGCGCCAACACGCTTTGAGGGGCTGTCCGGGCGGATGAGCTCAGGGAATCTCTTCTCAATATCCAGATTGCGCTGTTTGAGGCGGTCATATTCGGCATCACTTAAATAAGGTGCATCATTTTGATAATAGGCAATATCAGATTTGGCCATTTCACGCGCGAGGTATCCCAGCTCGGCGGCGGCTTCTTCTTTTGTTAGTTCGTTGATGTCTTTCATCTTATTTCCCCTCGTTTCTTTCCTAATAATATATGCGTTTTGTTGCTAAAAGCTATAAGAATTTATACTTTTGCAGAGGTCTTTTTCTTATTGGAAAGGGCTTAAATTTACTTGCGTCTCGTGTGTAAAAGACGTATAACTGAACTTATCAAAATCGTATTATTAAAACAGTAAGGTTATGAGAAAAATTATTGTCTTGTTGGCAATGCTTTTTTGCATTGCAGGCGTTAAGGCTCAGGTTACGATCTCTGATCGGTATTATGTCAACCGCGCAAAGGCTGAAATTAAGGCTGAAGAGGCGGCAAAAGAAACCAAAGCTATCATTGTCGGAACAAAAGAGGGAATCCTCTCTTATGTTATTCGTGATGGCAAAAGAACAGATTATCGGCCAAGGATTTTGCCTCAAGAAGAGCCGGAAGAATATGTCTGGTATGTGCCACTTGGTTTTGAGCTGCCCAAAAGTGAGGCCCCAAAACTGCTTGAACCGGAGGTCGATGAAAATGCTTTTGCAAAACTTTTGCAGGAGCTCTATGCCGACGGTTGGACGATGGTGATGTCTTATGGCTCGTCGTCTGGGGAGATTTATATTTTTGAAAAAAAATTCACAAAGGCAAAAAGCCGCCTCAAATGAGACGGCTTTTGCCTTAATATACAGTCTTTTATGCCGGGGCAACAATCATCATCATTTGCTTGCCTTCAAGTTTTGGCTCAGATTCAAGTTTGCAGACCGAATCCAAATCATCAAGCAAGCGCATCAAAACAGTTCTACCCATATCATTGGCGCTCAACTCACGGCCTTTGTAGCGCATGGTGAACTTAACTTTGTTGCCTTCGCTCAAGAATTTCTTGGCCTGCTTGACTTTGACCTCGTAATCGTGAGTGTCAATCATTGGGCGCAATTTTAATTCTTTAATCTCTACAACTTTTTGATTCTTTTTAGCTTCGGCTTTACGTTTTTGAGTCTCATATTTATATTTGCCGTAGTCCAAAACTTTGCATACAGGAGGATTGGCTTGGGGAGAAATCTCTATCAAATCAAGTCCGGCATCATCTGCAATTCGTAGTGCTTCCTGAATGGAAACAATGCCTCTGTTTTCTCCGTTTTCATCAATTAAACGAACTTCTCTTACTCTGATGGCTTCGTTAATGCGCGGTCCGTCATCTCCTCGTACTGGCGCATTGGTATTATCTTTTATTATTGTATCCTCCTTAAATATATTGAATCACTGGTAATTTGTTTGTAAAACATTACAAAAATGTATAATACAAAAGAGATTCTTATTTTCAAGGGGAAAAATATCTAGCCCCCAAGAATCTATTATATAAAGAATCCTTTTCTTTACAATTCTTTACAAAAAAAGAATCTGTTTGTGGGTAAAAGTGAGGGGCAAAACAACTTGACAAACAGATTTTTAAATATTAATATTGCGCACAATCAACGGGTTATAGTTTTACAAAGAAAAACTTAAAAAAAGATGAAAAAAGTTGTTGACATTAGCAAACTAGTGTCATATAACCCCAATCACCAACGCGGTGATGAACATTGCTGCTGAGGTGGTTATAGAAGAGTGTTAATAAGGAAGAGGATACGCAGGCGGTATATGTTTAGATATATATACAAGTCTGAGTATAGTAAAGGAACCATAGAGATT
>CASERH010000058.1 GCA_949290295.1 uncultured Pseudomonadota bacterium
CAGCGGGCAGGTTTCCTCTACCCAAAATAAACTAGCGACGGGAAACAAAGTAAATTCCGCCATAGATAATCCCGGTTCTTACTATACAGCGCTTTCACTGAATAATCGTGCCGATGATTTGAATGCTCTATTGGATTCCATGGGCCAAGCGGTGAGTACCATAAAAGCTGCCACCACGGCGTTGGAAAGTGCAGCGGGTTTCCTGGAACAAGCCTCGGCAGTGGCCACCCAAGCTCTTGAAACAGCCAAAATTCCGAGCAAATCATTTTTTGAAGAAAAGGTTGGAGCAAACGGCGCAGTTGTCACCACGGCGCAAGAGCTAAGAGATGCAATTGCCGCCGGCAAAGAGACAATCTGCGTTTATGGAGCCATAGATTTGGGCGATATTTCCGCTAGTGACGGATTGACATTGCAAGAAAATCAAAAATTAGTCGGCATTGGCTACTTTAGTTTTCTTCTATAACCGCTAGTGCAAGTGTAGCAGAGCGAAGGATTGTTGATATTAATCAAAATGGTTGTGTGCTCTCGGATTTAAGTCTCAATTATAGCACAGACATCACTTCTGGATCAGCAAATGTCGTCAGAACTAAAGGGGGTGGAGGGACAAATAAATACCAGACGACATTACGCAATTTGGATGTAAAACTGTCAACGTCCTCTTCAAATACTTCTCAAGCTGGTCGAGGAGCAATAATGTTAACCAATGGTTCTGTAACACAAATTGAGGGAAAGATAAATATCAACGCTTCCGGCTTCTTAGGAATTGGTTTGTTTATTGCCAGTTCATCTTCTGCCTATGTCAATGAAAACGCGGAGGTTCTGATTGAAACAAGCGGAAACTATGGCTATGGTATATACACAGATGGAGCACAATTTTATTCTGCACAATTATCAAGCATTGATATTAAAACTAAAGGAAATTATGGTTACGGCTTCCTACAAGGCTACGGTGGAACATCTGATATTTCCGGAAGTTTATGTATCAACACCCAACAGGGAAACGCTCTTTATAATTCCTATACCAGTGGAAATACTTTTAATATCAATTCAGGTGCGCAAGTCTACCTATCTGTCGGTAGCTCAGTAGCTCCTATCCGTAATGGCTATGACGGTGGGTATGGCATCAATATTTTAAATGTTACTGCGGGAGCAAAACTGGCAATTGCACAAAACAATAAAACCAACTGGTATGAAGTAAAGGAAAGTTGGCAAGATAAAAACGATTCGAGCACAGATGATCACGAGATATCTACCGATAACATAAAAGACAAACTAAGCGTAGAAGAAACTGCAGCATGGGAATTGCCGAAGAAAATAGAGGAAGTTGGTAAAGAAGAAACGGTTAAAGACTTGAGTGGAAACAGCAAGCAATATCAAGAGATTATCAACCAGTATGATTCGCTCATCAAAGACGCTAGCTACAAGGGCATAAATCTTTTGCAAAATGATAAGTTGAGCGTGAAGTTTAACGAAACAAACACGGCAGATTTGAGCGTACAAGGCAAAGATATGAGCTCAAAGGCTTTCGCAATTATTCGGCTGAGCTTGGTAACAACTATTCCATCATCGCCACCCGCCAGGATTTCACCGAAAGTTTGGTCAATGTCCTGACTGAGGGTGCGGATAAATTGACATTAGCGGATATGAATGAAGAGAGTGCCAATATGTCAGAGTATTCTTAAGTTATTCTAAATTTCCAACAAAATGTTTGCGTAAAACTGGCATAAAATTTGCATATAAATTTATGAGTTAATTTAAATGAATGAAGAGGTGTGCCATGGCACTGAGTTTATTTATGCCTTCAACCACAGGGATGGAGGCCCAAAGCCACGCATTGGAGCAGGTAGCGACCAACATTGCCAACATGAACACGGTTGGCTATAAGTCAAACGAGACTATGTTTTATTCTCTGCTGGGCTCCAATCCGGTTGTAAAATCAACCAACACGGGGCTGACATCCTCCAGAGCAGATATTCAGGGTGTTGGCTATTATGACCGCACCAATGTTTTAGACGGCGGTGTGGTTGTCAGCACCGGCAACAATTTTGATGTGGCAATTTCAGGCAATGACAATGCATTTTTTACCCTCAAAGATGCCTACAACAACGTATATTATTCTCGCGCCGGAGATTTTGGTGTCCAAACCGAGAACGGTGTGACTTATCTGGTCAACGGCAACGGGCTAAAAGTGCAAGGTTTTCCCTCTATTGAAGGAGAAGATGTTTACGGTGTCGGAGCGGAAGATATCATTATTCAGTATCCAGAAAAGATTCCGCCGATGCCGACCACTGATTTGACCATCACGGCCAATGTTCCGGCCACCGGGGTAGATAGCAGCAGTTATTCCATGACAATATATGCGCCCACGCATGATGGCGAGACCCTGAATATGATTATGAAAAAAGTCGAGGGTAAAGCCAACACCTGGGAGCTTTCCTTTAGTGTCAACGGCGGAACTGCCACCAGTGAGGCAACAGAGGTTGTCTTCAGCAATAAAGGCGATTTGGAAACGCCAAAGGTTTTGGACGTTGCCATCAACTGGGATGACGGCGACACCAACAATATCCACCTGGATATCTCAAACATGACGCAATTAGCCGGTGGGCAGGGCACCACTTATATCAAACAAGATGGTGCGCCCTCGGGGCAATTCCAGAAATGTTATATTGATAAAGACGGAGTGGTAAAAGCTTATTACAGCAACGGTGATACATATAATTGCGGCAAACTGGCATTGACGTCATTTACGGCGCCGGAGAACTTGACGCCGATAAACGGAACTTTGTTTGAGGCCAATGCAGAGACCGGAAATACGGCTTATGTTAGTGACACCAGCATTTTAGTCCCGCAGGCGTTGGAACAATCTGCCGTTGATGTAGAGGAAGAATTTTCCAACATGATTGTTGTGCAGCGTGCCTATAGTCTGAACACCCAGAGCTTTACGGCTGCCAATGAGATGTTGCAAACTCTGGTGGACCTCAAGACTTAAGGTGCACGAGGCGGCAAAATGCTGACCAAGCTATTTTATAAGTTTTGGAATTTTTGGTTGCGCCAACCGGAGAAATTGAGATTCCTTTTGGTTGGGGGTTTTAATACGGTTGTTGCATATCTGATATTTGTGGTAGCTTTACTTTTGTTAGGCGAGGGGCACTATCAGCTGAGCCTGAGTTTATCTTGGATATTATCTTCGTTTATTTCTTTTTCACTGATGAAGATATTTGTTTTTCATTCAAAGGGCGGGTGGGGTTCTGAATATGCCAAATGTGTCGCCTCTTGGGGCGTGAGCTATTGCGTAAATGCGATGGTGTTAGAACTCTTTGTCGGATATCTAAATTGGAATGCATATTTTGGGCAATTGGTTGCAATATTGTGTTATATGTGTGTAACCTATATTTTATTCAAGCATTTTGCTTTTAAGGCATAAAAAACACCCTCTGATAAGAGAGGGTGTATAAAAATCAAGGGCAAAACTTATTTAGATTTTTTGGTCAATTTTTTGCTGCTGGAAGCTTTTTTAGCAGAGCTGTTTTTCAAAGAAGACGGTTTCAAAACGGCAACTTTGAAGCTTGAAGATTTCAAGCTGGCAGCTTTAGAAGCGGTTTTCTTTGTGGCAACAGTCTTAGCGGTAGCCAACTTTTTGCTGGCATTTTTCAAAGCAGACATAGCATTGAGTTGGTTAATAGCGGCATTCCAATCTTGCAAACTGGTGTTGGCCGGGCAACCGTTGTTTTGCCAAATATAATAAGCAGCTTCGCGAATAGCATTATCATTAAATTTAACCATGGTACAATCTCCGTAAAATAACAAAATCAAGAATTGTATATCCGTAAAAGTTTAATAAAACGTTTAAGCCTTGGAAAAATATTAGAAATTTCGCAAATAATTTTTGAATTAAACCTGAAGCAAAAAAATTAGCGGCGGTATTTACGAAATGGTGCGAGTAGGGATGGCTAAGCAAAAACAACAATAGCTTGTTGTTTTTGTCTGCAACATCTTTGTCATCTCCTTGAGCGAG
>CASERH010000059.1 GCA_949290295.1 uncultured Pseudomonadota bacterium
TTCGGTAATCATGTCTATGTTACCGAGGGAGCGAGAGCGGGTACTTGCAATATTGAGGCTTTAAATCAATCGGAGTAATCAACGATGGATATTGTTATTCAAGGAGCAGGGGCCGAGGCCTTTGCTGAAAAGCTCAATCTTAGAGATATTTGGATTAAATCGGATGCTGTCCGTATCAATGAAGCCGACAGCACCCTAGCGCAAGAGTTAGTGGAACAAGCAACTAAACAAGGTTTTGATGTTAATTGTGTGCCTGATGACCTCAGCATCAAAAACTTTGGCTTACTTGCGCTTGATATGGATAGCACGCTCATTGAGCTTGAATGCATCGATGATATTGCCTGGCAGTGCGGCGTTGGCGAAGAAGTAGCCCGTATGACTGAAATTGCCATGCAAGGCCATATGCCGTTTGCCGAATACTTGAGAGAACGCGTAAAACTGTTTAAAGGCCACCCCGCCCGCTACGTGGAAGTTACGGCCTCCCATGCCAAATTAATGCCGGGTGCTATGGAGTTAATCAACTTCGCAAAAGACCACGGTCTTAAAACTTATATTCTTTCCGGAGGCTTTGACACAATCGCCAAGGTTGTGTGTGAAGAGCTCGGAATGACCGGCTATCTTTGCAATCGACTGATTGAGAAAGATGGTGTGCTCACGGGAGAAACCACGGGCCCCGGAGGCGGCGAAATTTTAGACGCCAGTGGTAAGCGACGTGCTTTGGATATGCTATGCATGCTTTATGGTTTACACCATTCACAGGCCATCGCTGGAGGCGATGGCGCCAATGATCTGGAAATGATCAAAACAGCCGGCCTGGGTTTTGCCTATCACGGAAAACCGATTGTGGCCGCCAGCGCGCCATACCGCGTCAATCACGGAGGCCTTGACGTTATCATTAATCTCTTTGTCGAATCTTGGGATAAGGCCAGAAAACTCTAGGGCGGCAATTTTCAAGTGTTTAAAAGGCTTCCTGATCCTAAGGAAGCCTTTTTCTTTTGACTCGTATCAAAATTTATTTTTGTCGACAGTCTTTTCTAATTTTCTGAAAATATGGCAAAGATTTTCTAACTCATTGTTTTATATGAATTATTTTTAAAATATTCTTGTAATGAACCGAATAATTTCTCTGTTATTGCTATCTATTTTCTAATAACTTTTACCCGTTTCTAACTCAAAATAACTAGAGAAAAAAACTTATTCCATCTTTTCAAAAATACGTGTTTCTTCCACTTATCTTCTTGAATTTCAAGCATTAATAAATTTGTCGACCATTTATTCGTAATAATCGTCTATTCCGTGGATATTTCTTTTATTTTTCAATACGTTAACTCCTTGTTGATGACAAACAGTCCGCATACACTGTCGGGAAATCGACTTTTATGTTTGGAGTTCATCATGAAAAAAATTTTACTAAGCGCCCTCTTAAGTTCCATGATTGTCAGTGGTTCTGCCATGGCCGGCACACTTTTGGTCGGCACCGATGCAGGACTTGCGCCTTTTGAATTTAAAGATCCGAAAACCAATGAAATTGTTGGTTTTGATATCGATTTGATTAACGCCATAGCCAAAGCGGTAGGCGATGAAGCAAAGATTCAAAACATGCAATTTGCAGGATTAATCCCCGCTTTACAAAGTAACATGGTTGATGTCGGGGCTGCAGCCATCACCATTACGCCGGAACGGCAAAAACAAGTGCTTTTCACTGATCCATACTACGATGTCGGTCTAGTAATGGTCATTCAAAAGAAAAATGCCGACAAGTTTAAAACTTTAAAAGACATGGAAGGCAAACGTATCTGCGCTCAAATTGGTTCAACTGGTTCCATTTTGGCCTCAACTGTCAAAAACGCCACCGTAGCCAATTTCGATCAAATCGGCGAAGCTTTTATGGAATTAAAAATGAACGGGTGCGACTCCGTTATGGTTGATAAGACAGTAACTCTGTACTACTTAACTAAACATAACGATGAAGACATCATGATGGTTCCACACGTTTATAACCCAAAACAAAACGGATTTGCCGTCGCCAAAAACAACAAAGCTTTACTTGAAAAATTGAATAAAGGTCTAAAAATCATTAAGGAAAATGGTGAATACGACAAAATCTACGAAAAATGGTTAGGTAAAAAGCCTCAAGCCTCTCAACAATAGAAATCATTCATTAAGCCTAAAACTCTGTTTTAGGCTTCTTTTGTTGTTATTTTCGCGCAATTATCATGAATTTAATTAAACGCATTGAAGAATTAACTCCAGAATTTATCGCCATAAGACG
>CASERH010000060.1 GCA_949290295.1 uncultured Pseudomonadota bacterium
AACATTCAATATCAATAGTTTATCCAACCAGATTGTAGAGACGCAAAATTTTGCGTCTCTACTGCCACATTGAAATGATAATTTTGATACACCCTCTACAATTAAACTATATAAGTTGTTAATATTCAATACTTTGCACACTATCATAAACATAGAGACGCGGCGCGCCACGTCTCACAACACCAATGTTACGGATTTTGGTATACCCTCTGCCGTAGAAACAGGGCAATTTCGGCACGTTCCGCATTGAGGTTTTGCCACCTATGACAAAAGAATTGCCCCGGAGGAATCCCCCCCCCGAGGCAACTCTTGTTACTTTATTATAGCCCGATATTATTCGGCTACTACTTCAAAAGGAATCTCAACCGACACTTCTTTGTGCAGTTTGATGGTTGCAGTGTAATTGCCCACTTCCTTTATCGAATCCTTCACGAATATCAACTTGCGATCGATATTGTGACCAAGTTTCTCCAAAGCATCGGCAATTTGTATGCTGTTGACAGAACCGAAGATAGTGCCTGTTGCACTTGTCTTTGCGCCGATAGTCAACGACACACCTTCCAATGATGCTGCAAGAGCTTCGGCATCGGCCTTCAACTTGGCAATTTTGTGTGCACGTTGCTTTAAATTCTCGGCCAACACTTTCAGTGCCGACTCCGATGCAATAACGGCTTTCTTTTGCGGAATAAGGTAGTTTCTACCATACCCGTTCTTTACTTCAACTACGTCATCCTTGTATCCAAGGTTGGCGATATCTTCTTTTAATATTACTTTCATAAATCTTGCCTTTCTAAGAATTATTATTTCATCAAGTCGGTTACATAAGGAAGAAGAGCCAAATGACGGGCGCGCTTAACTGCACGTGCAACCCTTCTCTGGAACTTGAGCGAAGTTCCGGTGATGCGGCGGGGAAGTATTTTACCCTGCTCGTTCAAGAACTTTTTCAAGAATTCGGGATCCTTGTAATCAATATACTTGATACCGCTTCTCTTAAAACGGCAATATTTCTTTTTCTTAACGTCTACCGACAGCGGAGTGAGATATCTGATTTCTGATTGTGTCTGTGCCATGATTAATTCTCCTTTACTTCCTTAGTTTCTTCGTTATTAGCGTTAGCTTTTGCGCCTTTCAAGCTCCTTCTCTTGGCTGCATACTCTGCTGCATACTTGTCCAAGTGGAAAATCAAGAACCTGATGACTTTTTCGTCACGACGGAAAGCAATTTCGAGTTTCTTTACGACACTCGGCTCTGCATCAAATTCAATCAGAGTGTAAAACCCGGTCGACTTGTGTTGAATTGGATAAGCGAGTTTACGCAGACCCCAATTCTCCTCATTTACTACAGTAGCATTGTTCTCGGCCAAAACTGCCTTGAATTTCTCTACCGCTTCCTTCATCTGTGCATCAGACAAAACGGGAGTCAAAATGAAAACGGTTTCGTAATGATTCATATAAAAAATACAATTAGTTATTTAATAATACTAAAAAGCGGTGCAAAGTTAGCACTTTTCCTCGACATAAACAATAGCCCGATGATTTTTGCCCCGCCCGGAAAATCCGTAACTGTCCGAGAACCCGGTTGAGAGCAAAAACTGCCGGCAGAAACTAAAAAGCGGTATAAAAAGCACACTCTAAACAATTTTTTTTGCGGGCTAATGACCGTTTGGGAACTAATGACAAAATAACAAGCCCCGCAAGATTTTGCAGGGCTTGGCTTCATGTCTCAGTGTGATCCAGGCGGGATTCGAACCCACGACCCACAGCTTAGAAGGCTGTTGCTCTATCCAGCTGAGCTACTGGACCCGAAACAGATTCTTTTTTGCGAGTGCAAAATTAGTGTTTTTTCTCAATATCGCCAAATTTATTTCACCTGCTTCCGCGGTTTATGGCACGGTTTACGGCAGTTTACACCGCGAGACATGCAATTGCCACGAAACAATGTGGGCATTCGATGGCATTTCCGCTATAAAACACAACAGCCTTGAAGTAACAAAAAAAGCATAAGAATGATAAAAAAACAAAATTATCGACCTCTTCCTGACTTTGACAGCCTAAGATCCCAATAGCTGTAACGCTCTTTAAATCAGCTGTTTCGTAAATTCTTCGCGGTGACTTGGGTGACGCAAGCCTAAA